>CAZIHB010000515.1:0-2053 GCA_964538535.1 uncultured Hyphomicrobiales bacterium
CATGTTCATAATCATATCATCTTCAATGCCGTAAACTTCGTAGACTACCGCGCATACAAGAGCTATAAAAAGATTTACTACGAAACGCAGGAAATCAGCGACCGCATTTGCAAAGAAAACGGGCTGTCAGTGATCCCGCCCAGCCAGAGCAAAGGCAAGAGCTACAAGGAATATACCGAAGCTAAGAACGGGACGAGCTGGAAACAAAAACTCAAGATGACCATTGACCGGAGCGTCATCACAGCATCCGGCTACGAAGACTTCCTGAAGCTGATGGAAGAAGCCGGATACGAAATAAAACCCGGCAAATACATCTCCTTCCGTGCCGCCGGTCAGGAGAGGTTCACCCGTGCAAAAACAATCGGGGACAACTACACAGAAGAGCGAATCAAAGAGCGTATTAAGGGCAGAAGCGCACGGCGTATTTCGTCCCGTCGGGACAGTAAGGGCGTCAGTCTTATCATTGATATTCAGAACTGCCTAAAGGCGCAGGAGAGCAAAGGCTACGAGCATTGGGCTAAGATAAACAACCTCAAGCAAGCGTCGGCAACGCTCAATTATCTGACAGAAAACAATCTCCTGAAATATGCGGACATTGAAACAAAGATGGCTGACCTGACAAGCTCATATCAGAAGACTGGAAGTGATCTAAAGAAGCTCGAAAAGAGATTGAAGCAAGTGCAGCTTCTCATCAAGCACATCAGCCAGTATCAGCGCACCAAGCCGGTGTATGACCAGTACCGCAAGGCGAAAAAGCGGGATGAGTATTTCAAGCAGCATTCAGCCGACATCACGATCTATGAGGCGTCCCGTGATACTCTCAAGGCAATGCAGACGAGCGATAAACTTCCCAGCCTGCCCAGCCTGTCTTCCCTTGTCTCAGAGCAGGAGCGCCTTGTTCAAGAGCAACAGCGGCTCTATGATGAACGACACAAGCTGGACAAGGATAGAAAGAAAATCGAGACGATGAAAAGGAATGTAGACAGCATTCTCTGCGTCGGTCAGGAGCGCAAGGAAGCTGACCAAGAAGTTGTCAAGGATAATAACAGAGAATAAAAAAACAGACCGCCGAAACCGGTTAATGGTTTCGGCGGTCTGCGTGTTTCAGCTTCCTTATTTTCTGAGATTAGCGTCTCTGAGCAGGGTTATAGCGTACACCGCCAAGTTCGTGAAGCAAAAAAAGAAAATAGATAGCTACTTGCCGTCAAAATGCGTTAAAATGCGGCTTTTTGCTGTTTGCGATTATTTTTTCGTTGTCTCTTATATTTCAGCGAATTTTGACACTTTATTAGCGTTATCAATTGCGAACGGGGCAATTTCGTGATACAATTTAATTCAACGTTTTGCCACTACTTTTTTACGAGGTGAAGATCATGAAAGCAAGCTACAAAAAGCTCTTTAGAATACTCGTTGATAAGGATATGAGCAAGGTCGATCTTCGCAAGGCAACCGGCCTATCCTCAAATACTATGACAAAAATCCGCAGGGGCGAGTATGTGTCGATGGAAGCCTTAAACAAAATCTGTGTTGTCTTAAGTTGCAACATCGGAGACATCGTTGAATTCGTTGAAGAAGATGCCGAGTGAGTCCGGTTTTTGGGACTACGCTTTTTGTATTATTATGATGGGCAGTGAGGTTGCCCACGGGAGTGCTATGTATGAATGTGAATTGCCCCTATAACGGCGGCTTGACTGCGGAGCAAAGCCTGTTTTATGAAATTAGAATTGTATCAAAGATGTATTTGGAAGGTGTTTCGGTTGATGATGCTATCGAAGCAGTTAAAGCGGATAACCTATTCCAATACCCAACAGAGCGTCTTGTTTCAAGGATGACCCGTGCTTGTTATAAGCGAATGGATGCACTCAATAACGATCATCTGAGAAATGAAATTGCGTATGCGCCCGTTGAAATTGCAAAGCAAATCAATCTCTATGCAATGATGAGATATAATCGGCTTGTTTATGAATTCTTGGTCGGGGTCATCGGTGAGAAGTTCAGAAATCAGGATTTTTCCTTTTCTCGAAAAGACTTGAATACTTTCTTTTCGCGCCTC
>CAZIHB010000516.1:0-2049 GCA_964538535.1 uncultured Hyphomicrobiales bacterium
ATATGGTCAGGTTAATGACCCCGTTTGGCTCCTTCACGTATAATCTGATTGTGATAAGATAAAGCAGAAGAAGCCGTTGCAGGCAGATGACAGGGGATTACGGCAAGTAATTTGAAAATGCGTCTGCCGTTGTCAATTGATTGAAAGTAAGTCCACCCGCCCCCGGGCAAAAATCTCCGGGGGCGAGAGGTTAATTGTTCGGAAACTATTTGAGGTGGATACTATGAAGAATTGTTTTAGAATTGCATTACTTCTATCGACTGTTTTGCTGTTTACTTCTCCCCTATTGGCCCAGCATCTGTGGATACTTGATCCGCAGAATGAAAGTTACCTGACTTACGGCGTTATGGATAACGTTACAATAACGGCTACTCCACAGGGAGCCTACATGCAATACGACTGCTACATCGAATTCTCCGCGCGCGACACCTGGCTTAAAAATCAGAGGGACACGGTGGAAGTGCAATACGAGTTCAACCTGCCGGCCAATTCAATCGTGACTGACAGCTGGCTGTGGGTGGGTGATACAATTGTAGTGGCCGACATCATCGATAAAAACCAGGCGACAATGATATACGAAGGAGTGGTGAAAAGGGCGAAGGACCCCTCCCTGATCGTTAAGAAAGGCCCGAATACATACCAATTGAATATATATCCCCTGCTGACCGCGTCATCGAGAAAAGTTAAAATGCAATTCATGGTGCCCGTAACATGGAACGACGAGGAAATCAGTGCTCCAATTCTGCAGGGCTTGATTACCATGAGCTCGAAGCCCCCGCTTTCCTATAAGCTTATATATTATGACAATGAAGAATTCTACAATCCTACATTGCGCGGAACGGAAAAAAAGTACGAGTTTTCGGACTTTACTGACAAGGAATACGGCTCCGGCAAGGCTGTTGATCTAAGCACGACAGACGCCTCGCTTATGAATGCCACTCTTACCACAACCAGCCCGGTAAGGGACGGGTATTTCTTCTCGAGGTATTCATGGGGCTGCAGCAATTTCTATCACTTTATAGTTGACACGAAGGCCTTGCTGAGCAGCAGGGATCCCAAGAACTATATTTTAATGCTTGACCACAGCACCTATCCGAACAGCTGCCAGTATTCAGCAGTGCTTCAAATAATCGAGACCAACATGAAGCAATTCATGACGTCGGCAGATCAATTCAATATCATCATGCAGGGGATCGTGCCCGAACCCGTGTCGCAAAAGTGGCTGCCGGCCACGTCCGCGGTGCTCGATTCAGTCTTTTCTCTAAGTGCTGTCAATAAGCCGGTCAACTACTGCAACGTGCCGGGGCAGATCGCCTCGCTGAATGATTTTCTCACTGCCAATCCGCTCGACAGCGGCGTCGTGCCCATTGTGATTTTCATATCCAATTCCGATAATGTGGGCGACAAAGATGTATCCAATGAGCTCTTGGAGAAAATATTCGACAAATCATCGGCAAAATTCAATGCGTTTACCATGAATTATGCACGAAAAGGATCCGTAAGGGAATATACATACGGCAGCAAGAGCTTCTATGGCAACGAGTATTTCTGCACGAACCTTGCCAATTATTGCGGAGGAAAATACTATAGCGGCGGCGATATTGTCACTGCTGCCAAGTCGATTAACAAATTGTTCTCCGATATGTGTTTCAATGTCGGGGCCGCGGACTTCACGAGCTATATGCCGAACGGAATTCTCTACGAGAAATACAGCAATAAAACAAATGCCGGCCTGCTGTCAGGTGCGAAAATATATGAAGTCGGGAAAATGGAAGGCAGCTTTCCGCTGACCCTCCAATTCTCAGCCATGGTTGACGGCAAGCTGTTCAGCAAAAAAATCGAGCTGAACAACGATAATATTTCAAAGCACCCCTATGCAGTGCATAAAATTTGGGCCGGTGCACGCCTGCGAGACTATGAAGCACAAACTTGCCTGGACTATCAGCAAAGCCACGATATGGCCGAGCTCAGCATGAAATACCGTACGCTTTGCAACCTGACTGCATTCCTTGCCCTGGAGCCCTCGATGAAGAAAGACTCGGCCAGCAG
>CAZIHB010000517.1:0-2048 GCA_964538535.1 uncultured Hyphomicrobiales bacterium
ATGCAGTCAGAAAGGGTATAATATCGTTTCTTTCCTGGACAGCGATTATCCGGTTTTGCTCAGGAATATTGCGTACCCGCCGGCATTGTTGTTCGTTGCGGGACGTCTGAGCGAAAGCGATGCAGCCTCAATATCAATCGTGGGCACGCGCCATGCCTCAACTTATGGCAAAATAACTGCCGAGCGGTTCGGCGAATATTTTGCAAGGCAGAACATTATTGTCACGAGCGGCCTGGCATACGGAATTGATTCGGCTGCTCACAAATCTGCCGTGAGGGCGAGAGGGACAAGTTATGCAATAGTGGCAAGCGGCTTGGACTGCGTAGCGCCATATTGGGCACAAAAGCTTGCCGAGACGATAATCGAGAACGATGGGGCAATTATATCGGAATACAGATGCGGCACGATAGCCCGGCCGGGTTATTTTCCGCAGAGAAACAGGATCATCAGCGGCATTTCGCAGGCGACACTCGTGGTTGAAAGTGCGGAGAAGGGTGGCTCGATGATCACCGCGAGATTTGCACTTGATCAATCTCGAGAACTCTTCGCCGTGCCAGGGAATATAACTTCAAGACTCAGCGCGGGCACAAATCTGCTTATAGCTAAATATGCCGCAACTCCGGCTCTTTCACCGGAGTTCGTTCTGGATTCACTCGGCATGACGGAACTGGTTTCCGATGCCACACCGCAATTGGAAGGCACGATTTCGGATGACGAGAGGAAAGTATTGAAGATGATCAACCACGAGCCTATACATATTGACGTGCTGGCAAGAGCTCTCGGTGTGGAAATGCCGGAGCTGCTCAATACGCTTCTTTCTCTCGAATTCAAGGATATGGTGAAGCAATTGCCCGGGAAGCACTATATATTATTCAAATAATTTGTAATTTACTTTTTTTGGGAATGTATTAGTCTGGATAAATATCATGGATTACTCGGAAAGTTATAAGTCGTATCTCTCAATAATTGAAGAAAGAATTGACAACTACGTTGGAATAAAAGAGCCAATTTGCCTATATGAACCATACAGGTACATACTGAAAGGCGGGGGCAAAAGGATAAGGCCTGTATTGGCCATGATTGCCTGCGAGGCTGTGGGGGGAAAGCCCCAAGATGCAGTGGATGCGGGCGTTGCAATGGAAATCCTGCATAATTTTACCTTGGTTCATGACGACATTATGGATCGTGCACCGATGCGCCGCGGGCGTGTGACCATACATGAGAAATGGAACGAATCAGTTGCCATAATTACCGGTGATATGATGGTCGGCCATGCTTATATGCTTTTGCCGAAAGGCAGCGATCACCCAAGGAGCAGAGAAATTATGGAACTGTTTTCGAACGCGTTGATCGAAGTGTGCGAGGGGCAGGGGCTTGATATGCTTTTCAACGAGAAGAAGGGGATTGTTCCGGAAGATTACCTGCTGATGGTAGAGAAGAAAACATCGAGGCTGCTTGAAACTGCCGCTCTGATGGGTGCTCAAATCGGACTCGCGAGCGAAGACGAGCTTGCCGCTATCAAAGAAATTATGTTCAACACAGGTATTGCTTTCCAGATTCAGGATGATTTGCTTGATCTGACTGCAGACGAGGAAAAATTCGGGAAGAAAATCGGCAAAGATATCGTGGAGGGGAAGAAGACACTGATCATGATAAAAGCAAAAGAGCTTACCACGGGCGGGGACAAGGAGCTGATTGACAAGTTTTACAACGAGAACGGCCTGGGCTTTGATTATGTGCCACGTGTTAAAGCAATTCTCGAAAAATACGGCATTCTTGAATATTGCGCGGGCGAATCCGATAAATACTTCGCCAAGGCAAAGACTTACCTTCCGAAATTGAAGCAGAACGACGGCACAAGGCTTCTGGAATGGCTGGTTGACTCGCTGAATCAGCGCTGCTATTAGTCGGGCCGAGCCAAAAAAAATCGGTATGTGGAATAAAATTGCTATGCCGAATGGATAAATTGTCTTAAATTTGTATCTGTCTTAAAGACAGATGCCGGGGTAGCTCAGTTGGTTAGAGCAATGGAATCATAATCCATGTGT
>CAZIHB010000518.1:0-2036 GCA_964538535.1 uncultured Hyphomicrobiales bacterium
ATATCACTGAGCGAAAGCGGGCTGAGGATTCGATGCGCCTTAATGAACAGCGCATGGAGACACTTCTGGAACTGAGCAATATGACGGACGCCAGCGAAGGCGAGCTCACTCACTTTGCCATGGAGGCGTGCGTGCGGCTGACGAAAAGTGCCATAGGCTACATTGCATTCGTAAGCGAGGATGAGTCTGTCCTTACAATATACTCGTGGTCCAGGGAAGTAATGCAGCACTGCGCGATCGAAAATAAACCCATGATATACAAGCTGAGCGAGACCGGCCTGTGGGGCGAGACTGTCCGCCAGCGCAAGATCATAATAACCAACGACTATTCCGCGCCCAACCCGCTTAAAAGGGGGGTGCCGGAAGGCCATGTTCATCTTACGAGCCACATGGGAGTTCCTGTCTTTGACGGGGACAGGATAGTAATCGTGGCGGGAGTGGGCAACAAACCTGCCGACTACGGCGACGACGATATCCGCCAGATCACGCTTCTGTTGTCGGGCTTATGGACGATTCTATGCCGCAAGCGAGCGGACGAAGCAGTCAGGGAAAGCGAGCGGCGTGCACTGCTGCAGCGTACGGCAATAGTCAAACTCGCGCTCGACGAGCTGCTGCAGAGCGATGACATGCATGAGGCGGCCCGCCTCATCGCTGAAGTTATTTCGCGAACTATCGGAGTTGCGCGTGCGAGCGTCTGGCGGCTCAACGAGCCTTCATTGCAGCTCGAGTGCCTGATGCTCTACGAGGCACCGGGCAACAGCCTGCAATCCGGAATGGTGCTCGATGCAAAGAGCTTTCCGAACTATTTCAATGCCATGCTGAGCGAAAACCGCATTAATGCTTATGATGCAATTAACGATCCGAGGACGCGTGAACTTGCTGACGGCTATCTTGAACCACTCGGCATCTCCTCGCTGCTCGATGCAGCGATCCTCGTGGACGGCAAGCTGTTTGGTGTGGTCAGCTGCGAGCATATCGGCTCGAAACGCGCCTGGCACGTCGATGAAGAGAGCTTTATCAGCACCGTTGGAGCTATTGCGGCCCAGTGCTTTGTCAATATGAGAAGCAAGGAAGCCGAAAAGGACCGCGAACGGCTTCAGCAGCAGCTCCATCAGTCCCAGAAGATGGACGCTATCGGGCAGCTTGCCGGAGGCGTGGCTCATGACTTCAACAATCTTCTTGCCGGTATTGTCGGATTTGCAGAGCTGCTTCAGTTCACTGATAAACTAACCGAAAAGCAGGAGCTCTGCGTTTCAAAGATTATCTCTGCCGCTGAGCGGGCCGGAAATCTTACAAGAAAGCTGCTCGCGTTCTCACGACGGGGACCAAAAGCAAGCACCTCGATTGAATGTGCGAAAATAATCACCGACACGATTGAAATTCTGCAGCGCACGATCGATAAAAGTATTGAAATATCCTTTAAAAATAATGCAAAAGAAACAGGCATCATCGGGGATGACTCAATCCTGCAGAACGCCTTGCTGAACATAAGCATAAATGCAGCCCATGCCATGCCCGGCGGCGGCAAGCTTACATTCTCGATTGAAAATATCCATTTAGACAAAAACTACTGCAATTATTCACAATTTGATATAGTGCCGGGTGAATACCTTGAAATTTCAATAAGGGACACCGGCACAGGCATGCCGCCGGAAGTCATGAACAGGATTTTTGAACCTTTCTTCACCACTAAAGAACAGGGAAAAGGAACCGGGCTGGGGCTTGCAATGGTTTATAGTGCCGTCATTGAGCATGCCGGGGCCATCAACGTGTATTCAGAAGTCGGCACCGGAACAGTGTTTAATATTTATCTTCCTCTCTCCGAAGAATCAGGTGGCTTTGAAAGAAATTCAAATTCATTTACTCAAGGCAATGGCACCATACTTCTCGTTGACGACGAGGAATTGATCAGGCTCACGGCTTCAGAGCTCTTAGCCTCGCTGGGCTATAGAGTCCTGCTCGCCGATAACGGCGAGCAAGGCATTGAAATATTCCGAAAGAACAAAGAGGAAATCAATCTTGTAATTTTAGATATG
>CAZIHB010000519.1:0-2031 GCA_964538535.1 uncultured Hyphomicrobiales bacterium
CGCGAAGAGATTATAGCCATAGGCGACGGCACCTGTGACGTCACAATGATTCAACAGGCCGGTACTGGTGTTGCTATGGGCAATGCGCAAGACTCGGTCAAAGCTTGTGCCGATATCACCACCTATTCAAATGAAGAAGACGGAGTAGCCGATGCTGTGGAAAAACTCATATTGACGGATATTCATCTGTCAACAGTTTCACTGGACACGCTCAATGCGCAGAGTGGACACACACTGATGGGCAATCTTGGCATTCAATATACTTATGCCACAGAGGGACGGGTAGAAGCAACAATGCCGGTTGACGAACGTACCCGTCAGCCATTCGGCGTACTGCACGGCGGGGCCACTTTGGCCTTGGCTGAAACTGTGGCAGGAATGGGTTCTATGCTCATGTGTCAGCCGGATGATATTGTGGTAGGCATGCAAGTAAGCGGCAATCACATTTCGTCGGCACACGAAGGAGACTCTGTACGCGCGATAGCCACTATCATTCACCAGGGGCGTTCATCGCACGTGTGGAATGTGGATGTCTTCACATCAACCAATAAATTGGTATCTTCGATACGAGTTGTAAACAGTTTGATGAAAAAGAGATGACGGAAAGCACAAAAGACTTAAGCATCATCAGCTATCTTATACGCCGGCAACAGTCGTTTGCATTCTATCGACTCCCCGAGCAAAAGAAGCTCTGCTTTCTTACCCAAACAACGGGTAAACCGGAAGCTCTTTCCGACATGGCATTAATTGGAAGTGAAACGGGATTTATTCTTGCACCGTTCCGCATCACCAAAGAATGCCCTATATGGAGAATACGCCCGGATTACGTGGATACTGATTTTCCTCTGAAGTTTATCGAAGAAACGGCATCAAATAAAACGCAAGCTAACGAAACTGAGCCTTCCACTGCTACCCACAAAAGTGAATTTAATCGATATGCCTCTTGTTTCCATCAGTTTATGGAGCCTCTACAAAAAGGTGTTTACGATAAATTAGTACTATCACGCCGGGTGGTTTATCCTATCGATAGTAATTTTTCATTGCCACACGCTTTTTATGAAGCTTGTCTACGTTATACGCATTCGTATGTGTATATTTGCTATACACCACAAACCGGTGCATGGCTGGGCAGTACTCCGGAAGTACTTTTATCGGGTGAAGGAGAAGAATGGAACACTGTAGCACTGGCAGGAACGATGTCTTTAGAGAATGGCCTACTTCCCCGGAAATGGAGCAATAAAAACAAAGAAGAACAGCGCTATGTGGCAGATTATATCCGCAAGCAACTCATTTCGTTGGATATTATTCCTGAGGAAAAAGGCCCTTATCCCGCCTATGCAGGAGCCTTATCACACCTGAAAACCGATTTCCGCTTTCGCGCAGATGCAACAAGAATCGGTGAATTATTGAAACTCTTGCACCCCACTCCGGCAGTGTGCGGACTTCCCAAAGAAAAAGCCTACCGGTTCATCAGAGATAATGAGAAATACGACCGCTGTTATTACTCCGGATTTGTAGGCATGCTAAACCCCGAAGGCAAAACGGACTTGTATGTCAACTTGCGCTGCCTTAATGACCGAAAAACAGAACTCGCATTATATGCCGGCGGTGGAATATTACCGGCGTCGGAACTGGAAGATGAGTGGCAAGAGACAGAAAAGAAATTGCAGACGATGAAACAACTACTCTCTGTCAGATAAAGAAAAGCATCAAGTATTATCAAAAAAAACTATTACAATGTATTCTGATAAAAAAAACATATTGCAACTGGTTGCCCTGCTAGAAGCCCATCATATCACCCAAATCGTACTTTGCCCGGGTAGTCGTAATGCTCCGATTATCCACACCTTGTCCACTCACCCGTCATTTACCTGCTACTCGGTAACCGATGAACGAAGTGCCGGATATTTTGCCATCGGTCTGGCTTTGCAGAAAAAAAGCCCCGCCGCGGTTTGCTGCACCTCGGGCACAGCATTGCTCAACCTGCATCCGGCAGTTGCCGAAGCCTTTTATCAGCAAGTTCCATTGGTT
>CAZIHB010000520.1:0-2025 GCA_964538535.1 uncultured Hyphomicrobiales bacterium
CCAAGATCAGCAGAAAGATCCAGCTTCCTCGATAATGGAAATTCCAGCCCTATTCCGAATCCATACGTGATCGGATAGGCAGGCTGCGCGCCCGGTACTTTTTTATTGCAGTCATCATTCAGGTTCAATTTGAAAATATCCATGGAATAGCTGTCAATCGGGCAGCCGGCGAAGAAATAAACAAACGGGCTGAGGCAGGGGCGCGTCTCGTATTCTCTGATCACCCTGCTTGCACTTTCGCGCAGCACCGACGGCTTGACGCATCTGACAATTATCAGCGAGTCACGGCACTTGTCCTCTGATAGCCCGTAAATGGTGTCGGCTGTCACCATGTCGTCGTGAGTGACAAGCGTGTCGGTCATTGAATAGATGCGCGTTTCGCGTTTTGTTTCGCGTTTCAGCTCGTATCTGAGGTAGAGCGCGCCGAAAGCACGCTTATAGCTCGTGCTGTCGATTGAATTATACGAGCTCAGCCCAGTGGAGGCCATTATGCCTATGCCAAGGCGTCGCGACGACCCAAGCCTGACGCCGAAAGCAGCGTCGGCCGTCCAGTCATCTTTGCCCGATTTTACTCCCGTGCCGTCATAGTCCTTGTACATTCCATAGCCAGGCTTCAGTTCGAAGAAGAACCGGTCAAGCTGCCTCCCGGGGCAGTCAAAGCAGAAGAAGCAGGGCAGGTGTGCATTAAGCTTCTCGCAGGGGCAGGGGGTAGTGCACGGGTTTTTAAATACCGTATCGACAGGCACTTCCCGCAGTTCTTTCGGCAGAAGCGGATTATTGTATGATTCGAAATAATTGATGTTGTTGTATTTATTAAGCGGCATTGATGTTTTCGGCCCGACAAAATCCACGTCTTCCACGGGGATTCGTTCCATGTTCTCCGGATTCTTGCCCGAGAGCGAGTCCATAAAGAGCACGTATCCCTTGACGGTATAGGTAGTTGCCGGTGTGATCGGGCAGCTGTCCGGAGTTGAAACATACTCGATGCCCGACACTTCTCCACGCAGTGTGGAGCCGTCCCTGAGCGAGACGTGGGGGCTTCTTATATAACGAAAGGAACGCTCCGGCTTGATTCTCACGGCATCATCGCGGACGATTTCGCTCGAGCAGGCAGAAAGAAATATCAGAGCGAAAATGGTGCAAATAAGGAGTATTATTTTTTTCATATGCCTGTGCTCAGAGTAAGTCCTACAGTTGTTTGCTTTAACGACGGCCGATGCTCGTCCTTCAAAATGAAATTAGACGCGTTGTACAATCCGTCAAGATCCAATGCACAGCACCGCCCGAACAATTTGAAATTCCAGGAGACACCGGCTCCAAGCCCTGCGCCGAGCCCGGCCCGGGACAGCTTGTCATTCGCGGAGATCGAGCTGATTTCCGGGCAAATCTGCAAATAGGGAATAAGCTTGTGGTCGAAGCAATTCTTGACGAACGGAGCCCAGCGCACTATGCAGGAGAGCGTGGCTGATTTGTCGTAGTAAGTGGGTTTGAGCTCGTCTTTCGGGCTGAGGCTGAAGTATTCTGCGCGAAGCCCGCACCAGAGCTTGCAGTACTTTTTGAGCATGATCTCGGCCCTGAACCCGGCAGCGGGCTTGGAAACCTCGCCAAAAGTGCCGGACGGCATGATATAGCCGGCGCCTGCCCCAAGCCAGAGCGCGGCTTGCGAGGGGGAGGGGAAGAAAATGATAATCGTGGCGGCAATAGCGGTAATGCATTTTTTTAGCATAACGTGACCCGATAAATGTATGAACTACAATGTATTATATTGTCAAAGAAACACATCCGGCACTCACCGCCGGCAACTCCTTTAAAAATCAATTCTATTTAAGAACGTTAAAATATACAAATATTTTAAATATCGAATGCAAGCTTTTTTATCAGAAATTACATCATTTGAAAATATGCTCATTGCCATGAGAATATTTAGACTAATAATATCCGAGGAGTGCAGTTCAACCGGCAAAAATATTTATTTTCAAAAACGGGTGTAACTTTTTGCCTGCTCAACTGTCATTATAAAATGTA
>CAZIHB010000521.1:0-2023 GCA_964538535.1 uncultured Hyphomicrobiales bacterium
CCCCGGGCCCGCGATCCTGAATTCCGTCGATGATGTCGAGAAATTGTTATAAACGTCCCAGGCTCTCACGTTTACCTTGTGCATACCGGGTGCCAGGCCGTACAGGAAGTACTCCACCGAGCCATAGCGCGAATCGCTCGGCGAGGTGCTGAATTTAGTTGTCAGGTCGATTGATTCCGGGCTGTCGTCCAGCCATGCCTCAATTTTGTGCCCTATGCCGAGCCCCGTTGAATTGATGCCGGATTTGTCGAAAAGGTCAATCAGCAGAAGCGGCTCGTTTCGAACCACTTCACCCCTGATGAAATCCCTCGAGTCAAGAAACAGGTCAATCACAGGTCCTTTGACATCGCTTCCGGCATTGGAAGTGGCCACGCCGTTCACCCGGAATTTTCTCGTTGCGCCGCTGCCGTACATATTGTTGTCGCCGCTGGCGTAAACGAACATCCTGCCGCAGCTGTCCGAATAGCTGATATCTTTCGGAATGACGAACTCGGCATCGAACCTGCCTTCCCTCACGGGATAAGAGCTGCGGTTCAGCGCCCCGCCCATCTTCGTGAAGTCGAACCAGGCAGTATTATTCCAGCTCTTAGCCTTTTCAAGCATATGAATGCTCGCGTCTCCATCAAGCATGGTTAGTATGGCGTTGCCGTTGAAGCCGCGGGCAAGAGTGGAATCAACGGGGTTGATCAGGCTGGCGTTCACGCGCACCTTCGAAAGCCCCTTTATCACCATCGGACCGTTTATGCTGTCGGCCGGAACGCTGTTCAAAGTGTCGAAACGAACTATATATTCCGGGGAAAGAAGCCTCATGGAGGGGTCGCCGAAGAGCATGTACTTCCTGTCGTTGTCGCTGTGCAGTTTTTGCTTGCACTTAAGGAGCGCCTCGCCGATCGTTATTCTCTTCCCCGTCTCTTTGTCTCTTTCAAATAAGATAGGGAACATGTTGTTGAAGAAAAACTTGTTTTCAGCGTCATATACCACTCTCGTCGCGGCAACAGCCCCGATAGCACCGCCCGCATTGCTCAGCAGCATAACTTCAATGCCGCATTTCACGTCGGGGTTGTCCATACGGCCGAATTCGCAGGTGGCTGCCGTCATGAAGAAAAGCTTATCATAATTTTTCATCATCGGAATGTGTATGTCCCTGTCGAGGATTTCCTCGTGTGCCAGAACTCTCGGATTTCCGTGCCCGAACCAGGTCAGGACAAGCGTGCTGTTCGTGTTGATTAATCCCAGCATATCCTCCGTCACTTTCGGTTTGCGGATCTCACCGGGGGCATTTTCCCAGGGGTACTCCACCATGTAAATCTTTTTCTGCTGGAATTCCTCGGGAGAAAAGTATCTGGCAACTGTCTCGGCCCCGTTCGTGTGCATGCTGCCTTCATAACGCTCCCTCGAGGGGCCGTCGTCGGCCATGAAAGTCAGCCAGGTGCGCCACGAGTCATTAGATGATGCTGTCTCGTAATGAATCAGCTTCTCGAGGTATTTTTCGGCTGCATCGGGAGAATCGACCGTAACCCTGCCGAATGCTATATCGGGCGCGATGTCATCGCCCTCGGTGCACGCGTAGAAATCGTCCGTGGCATAGGACTGGCTCAAGTCATTATATAAGGTTGGCTCGCCGTCGTTGCTCTGCCACACGGGCACGTAGTTCGTCGCCTTGGTCTGTATATTCTTGTAATCATAGTGGCCGTCACCCCAGAAAAGGACATACTTCGGAGGTATTTTCCAATTGCTCGCGGCTGTGGCAAGGAAGTCCCTGATAGCGGTCAGGTCCTGCACTCCGGCCGAGAACTCGTTGTATATCATATCGGTTGTGGCCACAAGCACCTTCATCCCGCGCTCTTTCGAGCGGTATTCGGCATATTTTTTCGCGCTTTCCAGCAGGTCCCTGTGCGTCACTACTATCATTTCCGCATCATTCGAGGGGTCGGCCAGGTTCTGGATTTCGGTTTTCTCGATTTTCGGCGTTTTGAGATTAGAAGATATGAAGAACCCGTGCATACTGTCGAGTGTCGTTTTG
>CAZIHB010000522.1:0-2023 GCA_964538535.1 uncultured Hyphomicrobiales bacterium
TTGTTCTGACATCAAAAGTGTATTCATACGCAAACTGCATGTATTCAAAATCATCTTTTTCTACAAATAATGACTTATTCTCCTTGATAAAGTCTTCCATAAGCGCATCAGCTGTTTCATAGCTTTTCAGCTCCTCTTCAAAATATCCCAGCTTTAACGCATTTTTCCTGATTGAATCATTTACTGCTGCCTCGAATGCCTTATCGTCATTACAGACAATTTCAGGAAATAAGAGACTAATACTCATTGAAGGTTCTGTTCTTCCCGGAAAAGTATAAGCCTTATCGTAATGCTTCATTTCAGCTCTCACAACACCTTTTCCGTAGCATTCCTCGGCTTTAAATGCCAGCTTCTTCAACGTTACGGGATTGCTCCACGAGCCGGAAAGGCTGCCTGAACCCGTAAATTTAGCATCGAACCTGCCAGTTACTGTACTAAAGCCTTCTTTATCCTGTGCGCCTTCCTCGAAGAGAACAACGTTCCCGTCAATCATTTTGCTATCTACAGAAAATGGAATCGGAATTCCTTTTCTGAGATAGTAATAGCTGCCGGAAAGGCTCGTATCGGTTCTCCTCAGCTCAATGTGGATTGCCATTGTGTCTATAGTGCCCTCGAACACCTTATAGAAGTACTTGGGCGGCTCTGCCGATGCCGCACCTGCTATCAACAATACAAACAGAAACATTTTCAACGATTTCATAATCACCTCGATAATTATAAGCTCTATTTTCTGCTCTCAATCACCTTCTGCACTCCCACGGGCACGTTGCTCAAAAAGTCGTATCCGGTGGATGCTTCAATTTGATCAACGGTGGTTACATATTTTTCCCATTTGTCCTTCCTTATGCCGTCTATATTTGGCATCATCACGGCTATCACTCTTGTCGAGGCCGTCACGTTGCTAAAAGTATCACCCGGGTTCATAACAACGATGATTTTGAAACAAGAGTCCGGCACCGAAACACCGTTGCCAATGGATTTCGATGAATGGAATACGCCACCTGCTATCACGTAAAGCTTTTTGTTTTCTTCCTTGCAGAGTTTCTCGCAATAATATTCAAGATTCAGCCACACACCCCGGTTCAGGTCCGGTGTCTGCGGAAGAATATTCGAGAGATAAAAAGTTGATTTGTTGTCTTCCTCGTTGTCGGTTCTTTCCTCGCTCCTGACCATATGGCCGCGATCATAACCCGAGTTGGTATAATCTTCGTGATCGACGTGATAGTACTTCTCGGGTAGAGTCTTGTCGGTGATAAACTGGCCGGAATATCTGCCGGCGTCTCCATACCAGTTTTTATCGAGCTCCCAGCTCACCCAGTTGCAAGTGTTGTGCTTATAGTTGTAGGAAAGCACGTACTGCTTTCTCGTGACGATATAATCGTCCGAGCTGTCAGCGTCTTTTGGCACCCCCAGCGCGACGTGTTCGCTTTTTGTCTGGGTTGGTTTATTAGTTTCAACCGGCCTGGCAGCACCCGTTGATTGTGAGTCATTGCAAGCGGCAAAGAAAGAGACAATAGTGAGAATCATCAAAATTAGAACTGATTTTTTCAAGTTTCCACCTCCTGATTAATATCACAAAGAACAACTTTAATCAATATATATCAATTATTAAGCCAAAACGTTCCGAAAATCGGGCCATTCGGAAACAAATTTTAATCACTACTAAAATACTGATTTTAGCGACACGAGGCGTCAATGATTGCTTATTTCATTTATTTTTTTGCGGGAAAAAAATAGAGGCACATTTCAATCAAATAGTTTATCCCAAACACTTAGAAATTAAATATATGTATAGATTAGAGTATTTTTATATATTTTGCAGAATTGATATGCTTTAAATCAATTTATGGGTACATATTTCCATTAAGGTTAGTCAATATGAATAGAAAAATTTTTAAACAGCATTTACTGTATCATTCCTATTTTTTCAATATGTTTTGCTGAGAACGTTGCCGGATACCCTTTTGCAGGATGGGCCATATTCAACAACCGTTTTATCATTCTTCTTGTTCTCAGCTTTTGC
>CAZIHB010000523.1:0-2013 GCA_964538535.1 uncultured Hyphomicrobiales bacterium
CCCTTTCCGAGCGGGCGCTTCTTGGCGGCAGCCCCGAGGCCGATCCACGGCCCGGCGCGGGAGGAAGTGCACCGAGTTTGTTTTAGTGCGATCAACAGGACTTAAAAAAAAAAGCGGCCGGCTCGGAAAACGAGTCGGCCGCTTTTATAAATATCTTCCGTGGATTAGTTGTTAACGTTGTCCATCAGTGATTGCTTCATCTTCTCGGAGAGCAGATCGCCGAACGAGAATGCGCCAAGCGTGGCATCCTGCTGTATCGCGGATTCCTGCCTCTGAGGCCTGGGTGAGTGCTGCCTTCTGGCGGCGGCTTCCTGGCGCTGAGCTGCAAGAGCTTCTTCATCTACTTTCGGGGTCAGTATCAGGGATTCCTGATCGGGGTTAAGGTCGGCAATAATAACGTCAACTTCTTCGCCAATGCTGTATGGGATCTTCTTGCCTTTCAGCACTGCAGTCATCTTGCTGCGCGGCATGAAGCCGTCAACTTCCTCACCAACGGTCAGCACGGTGCCCTGGGTCATGATCTGCGCAACTTTTGCCTTGGTTTCAGTGCCAATGGGGTATTTCGCTGCCAGATCCTGCCACGGGTTGGGAAGAGTCCTCTTCAGGCTGAGTGAAACGGTTTTCTTTTCTTCGCTTGAGGAGAGAATCCATACTTCAACTTCATCATCGACTTTAACAACCTCGGACGGGTGTTTGATGCGTTTCGTCCACGACATTTCGCCAGTGCGGAGCAGCCCGTCGATGCCTGCGCGAAGCTCGATATAAGCGCCGAAATCAGTCAGCCTGCGCACTACGCCTTTGTGCACCGATCCGATAGCAAATTCGTTCTCGATGTTCTTCCATGGTGATTCCTCGAGTTCTTTGCGCGAGAGAGCAATTCTTTTCTTTTCTTTCTCAATCTCGACGACGACGGCGCGCAGAATCTGGCCTTTCTTGGCAAGTTTCTTCGGGTCGTCAACGTGCAGCTGTGAAAGGCGCGAGATGTGAATCAGCCCCTCGATGCCGCCAAGATCGATAAAGACACCGAAAGTAGCAACGGATGAAACCGGCCCTTCGACGATGTCGCCAATGCTGATCTTGCTCCAGAACTCATCCTCGAGCAGCGACTTGCGCGAAACCACGACGGTCTTGCGGTTGGTCTCGTCCTGCTGCATCTCGTGAATGCGCACCCTGAGGGTGTGGTTCACAACGTCAACAAGCTCCTGTTCGGCCGGGTTGCGCTTCAGCGAGAAGTGCGAGGCGGGCAGAAACATCGGGAAATCTTTGTAGAGCACTCTCAATCCGCCTTTGATCCTTCCGGCCACGTAAACATCGATAATGCCGTTGCTTTCCTTGACGGGCTTCAGAGATTCGAAAATCTCGTCGAACTTGCGCTGCCTTTCGAGTTCGGCCTCTTTTGATGCCCTTGCGCGTTCGGCTTTCTCGCGGATGGCATCATCAATTTCCGGTACGTTGCTTGGCGGATCCGCGGCTTCAACAGTGGGGAGGGAAGCCGGTTCTGAAGAGTTTTCAATAATTTCGGCTGCAGCCAGTTCTGTATTAACATCAGCCGGTACCATCTGAACTACTGTTTCATTTTGAGCCACAGCGTTTTCAGAGGGATTGTTGTCATTTTTTTCTTCGAAATTCAGATTCATCTGAGATCCATCATTAGCCATTACGCGCACCAAAAATTTAAATTAACAAAAAAAATTATCGCTTTCTGCTTTGTGTCAGCCGTATTTAACAACTTATTGTATATAAAGAAAAACCATCCAAAAACACGAGACTGAAACATAGAATGCAAATATAAAGATATTTTTACAAAAACAGTATTAAATTTAAAAAAAAAGGAAGATATACAAGGACTTTAAAAAAAAATTGCTTATCCCGAAAAAATGCTTTTCAATATTTTCGGCAAAGTGATAATTTTGGAGACTTGGCAGGAAATATTGCCAAAAATATAAGGTTAAGTATTGAAGCCGGGAGAAAATGCCTCGAAGAGAACGAGGATGCGGGGCAAAAACCGGAATA
>CAZIHB010000524.1:0-2008 GCA_964538535.1 uncultured Hyphomicrobiales bacterium
ATTCCCGCGCAGGCGGGAATCAGCTGATATACAAGAACTTATGGATTTCCGCCTCCGCGGAGATGACGACTGCAGGGAGCCGGTGCCGTGGTTTTTACACAGGCTCCTGCGCGGAGATGACAACGGGAAAAGAACGGCGCCCGGATATACACAGGCGCGCAACCGGGATAAACAGCCCTGATATGCCGGAACAATGCTAAAGGTGCATCCCGTGCCCCGATTCCTCGAGCCGGTCGATAAGCTTGTTCAGGTAGAGGAGCAGGTCGTTTGCTTTTATCAGCCCAAGGAGGTTATAGTCCCAGTCAATCACCGGCAGGCAGTCGGTTTTATTCTTGTTCATTATTTTAATGGCCTTCTGCAGGCTGTCCTCGGGATAAACCACCGGGCAATCCCTCGTCATGATCTTCTCAAAATCGATAATTTTGTTCTGATCCATATCCGTATCATCGAAATCGTAAAGTTTCCTGAGAGAATACTCCATGATGGAACGCTCGGTGATGATACCGACAAATTTCTTGCCCTCAAGCACTGCCACCTGCTTGACGTTTTCGTCGTGCATGATTGAGTCGGCTTTGTGCACGGTGTCTTCGATATCGACCGTAAAGGCATTGCGGGTCATGATATCGCCGATTGTAGTTCTCTTGTCCATAGCCTGCCCCAAATAGAATTTCACAATAACGGAGTTTTTGCTATTTTGTAGGAATCCGTTATTAACTTACTTAACTTTAGAAACGGAATAAAAGGCATTTTATTAAGGTGACGGACAAGAAAAGTGCTTTCGGAAAAATTAGTTACGACCGACGGAAGGCATAAGCGATGATGACACTGACAGAAACCGCAAAAACAAACAGGGTGCTCGTGGCCGCGCACAGGGGCTCCTCGGGGGCTGCCCCGGAAAATACGATAGAAGCGTTCAGGCAGGCTCTCCTCGCGGGAGCGGACATGATAGAGGCCGACATTCAGGTGACGCGCGACGGCGTGCCCGTGGTCCATCACGACAGGCGGCTTGGCCGCACGAGCCACGGCAGCGGCATAATAAACGAGATGACGCTCGAGGAGGTCCTTGGCGTTGACGTGGGGTCGTGGTTCTCGAGCGAATTCGCGGGGCTGAAAGTGCCGCTGCTGACGGAGCTGTTTGACCTCGTGGCGGGCAGGGCGTACCTGATCCTCGAGATCAAGCGCGTGCCAGCTAAGATGCAGGGCAGCCTGATTGAAGAAATCAGCAGGCAGATCAAAAGCCGTGCCTACGAGCAAAACACTATAGTTGCCTCGTTTGATTATCACCTGCTGAAGAAGATGAAAGCTTCCTGTCCCGAGCTATATACTGCCGCGATCGGCATACCCGGGGCAAGGGAAAATGCCTCGGAAACAGTGAAATCCGTTTCCTGCGAGGCGTTCATCTGCGATGCCGCAGACGTGGACGAAGCCCTGAGCCGCGACTCTGCCGAGAACGGGATTTTCGTGGGCGTATATGGCGCCGACAGCGATGAAATCATCAGGCGCTGCCTGAAGAACGGGGTGAAGGCCATAGGGACGAACTATCCTGAAAAAGCAAAAAAAATAATTGAAGAATGGGAGAAAATCGATAAATAACATTAGGAAAATACACGCCAATTGTATATATTCTTCTCCGGCCTGCATTATATGCCGGTGCCGGGGGTAGTTTAAAACGCTTGTAAAAGCAGTTGGGTTCAGAATATTAGTTACTGTGATAGACAATTGTTATCAAGTCCGAAATTGCCATCGAGAAAAGTTTATTCGTTCCTTGAATTAAAAACGGAAAATATTATTCAAGGTATTGATAATTAATGCCTTAAGGATAATACCGATTTATCGGTATTATTGTTTGAGAATAAAAAATCAGGGTTACTACTGATTATTCTTTTTTTGAAGATTTATATATTGAATTCCTTTTTGAAGGCAAGAAACAAAAAGGCAGGAAAAAGGAATAAACACCCGCCTCTCCCGCGTGGAGAAAGCGGGGAGTTAAAGAAAATTGACGCAACGG
>CAZIHB010000525.1:0-2006 GCA_964538535.1 uncultured Hyphomicrobiales bacterium
CGTAGAGTTTGTCGCAGGTGGCGTCCTGCAGCCACATCAGCATGTCGTACTCATGTGCGCCGCCGCAAGTGCCTTCTCGGTGAGCCTTCTGATTTCTATCACCCTGTCCTGCCGCGCATATACATCTTTGATCAGCTGTGCCTCGCTCTCCCTGTGGCACACCTGGCAAGAGTTGGCAATATTATTCAGCGGCGACTGAATGTGGTGGTCAGTGAATTTCACGCCGCCCTCCACTTTGTAGGGCATGTGGCAGTCGGCGCAGGCCACGCCGCGCGCGGCGTGAATTCCGGTCATGTAGAGCTCATAGTCCGGATGCTGCGCCTTCAGCATAGGTGCCCGGCTAAGCCCGTGAGTCCAATCAGTAAACTCGGCCTCGTCATAGTATTTTTCCATCGAGTCGGCGGAGAATCCCTTGTCCCATGGGAAAGTCAGGTATTTGTCGGGCTTTTTAAAATAATACTCCACGTGGCACTGCGCGCAGACAAGTGAGCGCATTTCCTGGTGAGTGAAAGTTTCGATCTTGCGCCCTCGCCTTTCCATGGCTTCTATGAGCGCCGGGCGCGTGATTCGCAGGTTCATCGTCTTCGGGTCGTGGCAGTCCTGGCATCCGATCGGGTTAACTATCTCGGATCCGAGATCCTTCCATTTCCCTTTATAAAATTCTGCCACACCCATTCTTTTCATCACCCTGGGCACGTCTGTGCTCTTGCAGGTCCAGCAGGTTGCCGGCTGCGGGCTGTCTTCAACTCCGCCTGTGCGGAGAATGTTTCTGATGTCCTTTATTGCCCACGCGTGGCCGCGCCCCTGGTTATATTCCTTCGAAAAGGCATATCCCGCCCAAAGCACGACCAGTTCCGGGTATTCTTCCAGGTAATCGATTTTAGCGGAGCCGCAGTATTTGCTTCTGAAATTTGTATCCAGAGTGCTCCTGTATGATTCGTATTCCCTCGGGTAGTTCTCGCCCCAAACTTCGTTCCTGGGCTCCCACTCGGGCAGATTCTTCACCGGCTGCAGCAGGGCCGCCCTCTCGCCCCTGCGCTCCATGATCTGAGCAGCAAATATACCAAGCGCGAATACAGCCGCGAGCACAACGGCAAAAATCGCCCACATCCTTAAAATTCCTTTCGAATCGGTTGCATTTTTTTCCATTGGTTAGCTCCGATATTACTTTTGTTTATGATTAACAATTTTTCTGATCCAATCAGGCGCGGGGGCTGAAAGGCCCGGAATTATCGCGTTCGGGGTCGAAGCCTGGCTGGCCACCCTGCCGTGGGGAGTCTCCCTGTGGCATTGCCAGCATAGCAGCCCCTCGCCGGCTTTATAATTCTCACCGTTCACGTTCGAGGCCGATACGGCGTTGACCACATTCTCGTGGCAACGCAGGCAATTCTCCTGCACCACCTGCTTTGCGGCCTCGTTCAGCTTGAACACCTGAGGCTCCATCCTCAGCGTGAACACTGCGGCATGGCGCGTGCCGTCCTTAGCTTTGAAGTAATACTTCCGAAAAACATTATCATGGGGCACGTGGCAATCGTTGCACGTGGTATTCCTGCCGTGGCTGCTGTGAAGCCAGGTGGCATACTGAGGGGTCATGATGTGACAGTTGATGCAGGCCTTGGGGTCATCAGAAAGATAGGACATGGCGTTCGAAATATGCAGCACCATTATCCCAAGCCCGGCAAATGCCCCGAGCAGGCAAAGAAGGGCAATTCTAAGCCCCTTCAAAGGAATCAGCCGCCTGAAGCAGCCGGTGATAGTGTGATCATCAGAATTATCAGGCATAATCGCTCCTGAAATAAACCGGTGATTATTATCAGACTCACAATTCCTTTTTAAGCTACGCAAAGGTTAGGAGACATGCAAATTGTTTTTATCTGCAGTTCAATTTTTCGAAATGGATTCCATCATACATTATTCATCATGCCTTCCACACCGTGGCTCGCCACCGTGTGGCCATACAAATGCACGGTAAAATGCCTTTTGTAACCCGTCATTCCCCCGCAGGC
>CAZIHB010000526.1:0-2000 GCA_964538535.1 uncultured Hyphomicrobiales bacterium
AGCGAGAAGCGAATGCCGCTTTCCCGGATATGCTGAAGGAAAATCTCGGGATGGCGGCATTTGCTTCAGCGAGAAGCGAATGCCGCTTTCCCGGATATGCTGAAGGAAAATCTCGGGATGGCTTCCACGAACATGTCTCTGTTCGAGCGGTTGCTAAAAATCTGCAAATCGAGAGGGGACACGGGTGCTTTTGGTATGTTGGATTCGCAGGCAAGGATGCACGAAGATATTCAATATCTTGCCAACGAGCTCTTTTATGGCGGAGCATTAAGAATTTTACCGGGCAACGAAAGGCAGACAGCGCGAATGATAATGCCGGAAAATGAAATAAAACCGGGCATTTCCGATGATATTCGCATTGAAGCCATGCTTGCCGGGCACAGGGCTGTTTTTATTGATTCCCTCGCGGAGTCGGAGCCCAAGATAAACAGGTTTGAAGCGCGGCTTGCAGTAGATATAATTAAAAAAATAAAAAAAATCAATGGCAGGAAGTTCAATGCAAGATCTATCGGCGTGATTGCTCCTTTCAGGCTTCAATGCAATGAGATTATGAAGCTGCTGCCGAAAAGCATGGCCGATGAAGTCATGGTTGATACAGTCGAGAGGTACCAGGGCAGCGAGAAAGATATTATCATTATTACCTTTGCAGTCAACAGCTATTACCATTTGAACAGCCTGTCATCAATTGCCGAGATTGACGGGATACTCGTGGACAGGAAGCTTAATGTTTCAATTACCCGGGCGCGGGATCAGCTGATAATGATTGGCTCGTCTCAGATCTTGGCGCGGAATCCCGTCTTTCGCCGAATGATAAACATTGTGAAGGCAAAGGGCAGCTTTTTTCCTGCAGATTATTTTTTCAAAGCTGAATAATAACCGACTTCTTCCAGAGGCTAAGACCGGGCCTGGGAATGAAGTTCCGCCAGAAGTTGAAGAGCCTGGATTGGCGTGATCGAATCGACTTTAATTTCTCTGATCCTTTCACGAAGCGAATCATCTTTTATCTCGAAAATCGCGAGCTGATTCGGATCCTGCTTTTTCCTGGTTTTTATCCGCGATGTGTTAGGCTTGGCCGATTTGATGTTTGCTTTGCCATCCTGCACGGTTTCCACGCCCTCAAGACTCTGCATGATCTCGCTGGCTCTCTCGATAACGTCGTAGGGCAGTCCCGCCATTTTCGCCACGTGAATGCCAAAGGAATAATCGCTTGCTCCGGAAACGACTTTATGAGTGAAAATAACGTTGCTGCCTGTTTCGACTACTTCAACCTTGTAGTTTACTATTCGCTCGTATCTGTCACTAAGCTCATTCAGTTCGTGATAATGTGTGGCGAAGAGCGTTTTGGCCCCGATCTTGTCGTGAATGAACTCCGCTATCGACCACGCAATCGAAATGCCGTCGAATGTAGCAGTGCCTCTGCCGACTTCATCAAGCAGGATCAGGCTCTTTCGCGTGGCGTTATTCAATATGTTCGCGGCCTCCTGCATCTCGACGAGGAATGTGGACTCTCCGGCAGTTATGTTGTCCTGCGCGCCAACTCGAGTGAATATTCTGTCGATCAGACCGAAACGGCAGCTTTCTGCCGGCACGAAGCATCCAACCTGGCCGAGAAGGACAATCAATGCTACCTGCCTCAGGTAGCAGGATTTACCGGACATGTTGGGCCCGGTAATAATCTGTATCTGCTCGTTATCTGATGAAAGTGATGTGCTGTTGGGAGTGAATCGTTCACCCACAGCCAGCAATTTTTCAACAACCGGGTGCCTGCCGCCAATAATTTCAATATCATTCGATTCATCGATCAAGGGCTTGATAAAACAGTTCTCACGCGAATAATTTGCAAAACTTTGCATGCAGTCCAGTGCGGAAATTATTGCGGCGCATTTCTGCACGTCTTCGGTGTATAAAGCAATTTTGCCTTTTAGTTCGGAAAATAGCTCAGATTCGATCTGTGTGATTTTTTCTTCTGCCCCGAGCAATTTTGCTTCCATGGCTTTCAG
>CAZIHB010000527.1:0-1999 GCA_964538535.1 uncultured Hyphomicrobiales bacterium
CTCTAGAAAGTGTTATTCTTCAAATGCTCGTGTTCCCTAGTTTTTAGCTTTTTTTAAAAACTTTTGAAAGGAGAAATAAATAATGGCTCATTCTGCACAGATCAACCGAAGTAATCCTACAGCCTTTCTCTTCTTGATCGATCAATCGGGTTCGATGGAGGACAGGATGTCTACGGGAAAGTCAAAAGCTCAACAAGTTTCTGATGTTTTGAACAGGACACTTGCAAACCTTATAACCCGATGTACGAAAGCTGATGGAACAAGAGATTATTTTGATGTTGGTGTCATTGCCTACGGTGGATATGGAATCTCAAATGGTTTTCAGGGTGAATTAAACACTCGTTTTTTAAACTCGATTTCAGCAGTTGAAGCATCTCCCTTAAGGATTGAAGAAAGACAGAAAAGGATTGATGACGGAGCCGGTGGTCTAGTAGAGCAAACAATAAAGTTTCCCGTGTGGTTCGAACCCCAAGCGAGCGGGGGTACTCCGATGTGTGCTGCACTTGCCAAGGTAGCAGAGGAACTCATTGAGTGGAGTAATTCTCATCCGGACAGCTATCCTCCGACGATTCTTCACATAACCGATGGGGCTTCGACTGATGGTGACCCCGAAGAATTGGCACGCTCAGTTTCACAGATTCAAACGCATGATGGTAATGTTCTCATGTTTAATCTCCATTTGAGTACTTCAGAACAAGGGGCAGTACGCTTCCCTTCCTCGGAATATGAGTTAAGCGATAGTTATTCAAAATTGTTGTTTAGAATGTCGAGTGTACTTCCTGATCATATAGTCCGCTATGCTCAGAACCTAGGTTTAAAGGTAGGCATAGAAGCCCGGGGGTTCATGTTCAATACGGAAGAGATTGCAGATATCGTGGACTTTTTTGATATTGGAACAAGAGCAACTCAATTGAGGTAGTTTACTGGTATGAAATTCAATGTCCTCTTTTTGGGGCAAATCCCAAAGGAAATTTATTTTCCGGATTCTTCTGAAGACATAGTAATAGTAAATGAATCCCTTGGGAGGATAGCCGTTAGTGACGGTGCGTCCGAGTCTTTTCATTCGAAAGCCTGGGCGAAAATTTTAGCTGAAAGATATGTAAAAAATCCGAGATTCAACGTATCTTCACTCACCCTCGCAATAAAGGCATATAAAAAAATGCATGATATCTCACAAATGTCATGGGCGCAACAAAACGCTTATGAAAGAGGAAGTTTTGCATCACTATTAGGTGTTTCATGTTCAGAGAAGAGAGAGAGTTTGAAAATTCTAGCCGTTGGTGACACGGAGGCTGTTTTACTCTGCTCGGATGGAACAAATAAATATTTTCCTTATTCTTCTGCTGATGAGTTTAATACAAGGCCTCTGCTTTTTTCAAGTGAACGCAGGCACAACGTATTTTACGAATCACCGTCACGATTTCAGGTGACTTGGAAGGATTTTGACAAGACTCATGCAATTTTATTATGCGTGACTGACGCTCTTGCTGAATGGGCTTTTGGTGCAGAGGGGAGATGGTCCCGTTTAGCAGGACTAAGGTATGAATGGGAATTTCATCGTTTAGTACTTGAAGAAAGAATGGCAGGGAAGATGCGCCTTGACGACACGACGCTCTTGACTTTGTCCTTTTGTTAGGGGAACCATGAGTTATCCAACTCTTGAACAAATAGGCGAGGCTTTACAGTACCATAAGAGTTCCCTTTTTGACCCTGAACTCAGGGAGGGAGAAATTCTTACCAATGGCTGGGGTATTCCTCAGGCATTGTGTGGAGGATTTGCTTTAACTTATGCAATCAATACGAGAAGAAAAAAATACGCGGTACGCTGCTTCCATAAAGAATCTCAACATTTGGAAAAGCGATATAGCGCTATTTCCAAGAGACTTGAATCGTTAAGAAGCCCTTATTTCCTGGATTTTGAATTCCAAAATCCAGGTATAAAAGTTGGTTCGACAAGTTTTCCCATAGTAAAAATGGAATGGGGAAGAGGAGAAATCCT
>CAZIHB010000528.1:0-1994 GCA_964538535.1 uncultured Hyphomicrobiales bacterium
GCCCTTCTTTGCATGGTGGTCGCAGACAGGTTTAGCTCTTAATAAACTTCCTGTAAAGTTTCTTGCTGCCGTTAACCAAAGTAACGTTGTAAATTCCCTTCGTCAGGCTGCTTACATCAATTGCAACAGAAGAATTTGGCATGGCGTCGATCTCTTGCGAAATAACGAGTTTGCCAAGATTGTCAAATATGTGCAGATATGTTCTGCCTGAAAGATTGCCCGTCTCGAGATTGATAGTGCTGCTCGAGGGATTGGGAAATACTGTTATCATCTCATCAAGATTCGGCTCCTGAACCCTGAGCACGCCACCCAGATCAAACGAGTAAACAATGCCGTGGCCGAAATCAGGATTAAAGGATTTCAACACTTTGCCGTTTCCATCTTCAATTCGCAGGTAACCGGATCCTTGGCCGGGATATGCCCAGTAATCCAAACCCATGTTTGCTTCGTCGATGAATTCTAAAGTATAGCAGCCGGCCGGCAGGTTGATTGTGTCGGTGTACAATTTATTGGTCTGTAAGGTGCTTCTATTAAGCACGAAATAACCTGTCATATCGGTAATCATATACGAATACCCCTCACATATTCCATAACCGTTATTCCTGCTGTTCGTTTTGCAGGCAATCACTACTTTGCCCGGTAAAATATCCGGCACTTTATAGCTCGAGGTCAATTCATCGTTACCTGGATTTTGATCCTGCACGCCGTTAGGATTGCTGACCCTGACAGTAAACAGATTCCTGTTGTCGCCCATCCAGAATGACGGTTCGGGCAGCGGCAAAACAACGGCCTCAGTCTTTTGGCTCGGTATATTGCCCTGCCAGGAATAGACTATATTTTTCCCGCCTGACACTCCGAATGTAAATGTCAGTGTCTTGAGTGGATCCTTTCCGTTGTTTCTCACCACAACCCTTGGATCTGTGCAGATGGGATTGTTTCTTGAATAATAATCGAAAGTGCTCGGGTTCATGATCTCGTAAACTTCGGCATCCACATCGTGCTTCAATGCTCCGTACTCCATGATTTGCATTGTCGTTACGTAGTTGCCGTTCCCCATTCCGGCGTTGTCTTCCGGAACTTTTGTAATATCATAATCAAGAGTGATTTTGCCATCCTTTACATAGTCCGTGAGTTCAATATCCTTATCCTTGACAACATCACCAGGGCACCAGCCTTCGCGAGAGCCAGGCCAGGTTCCGCCTTGCGGATAAACGGGATTCTGGGCGCAGTCATTTTCCTGCCATATGTGCCACTCAGCGATTTTCTGATCGCCGGAGAAAAGCATGTGGGAGTTGTTTTTCCATTCGCAGCAATGTGGGTAGTTCATGTCATTGCTCTGATGGCCGTGTCCTGTCAGTCTTGTTTTGAGTTTAAATGTCTGTGCCTGATCAGAAAGCGAAATTTCTTTTTTCGAGAGCACTTTATCATTTGACATATCTCTATAGGAGTTCGATGTCATTGATGGCGCCCAGGGCTCAATAATATCGATAATATCTCGTGGTGCCTCGCCTTTGATGAACAGGAATTTCACATCGATCAACTCCTGCGTATTGCCTGAAGAGAAATCAACATCCCCCTTGAGCAATTGAGCATAGTCGGTGACATCATATGCCCAGGCAAATCCGTCGGGTCCGAGGTCGAGACCCTTTCCGTAAGGAGTGATGAACCTTCCGATTTCAATATCGTTTATTACTTCAAACGGTTTGCCGAAATACGATAATTTTGCGTTCAAGACCGTGACATCGGGTTCAATTTTCACGGAATCCGTCGCCGCGCCATTCTCATCGTAAGTATAGCTGTATCCTGCCGGCCACAGGTAGCTGATTCCTTTTCGAACCGGCGAGTGATCGGCAATTTCAAATTCTTCGAGGGCGACAGGTTCCACATCACGCTTTTCAGTTACTTTTTTAATTTCATCAGAAGTGTCATAAACTCCCTTGAACAATGATATTGACGGAGCGAAGGACATTTTTTCTGCAAAGCGCGTCATCGTG
>CAZIHB010000529.1:0-1983 GCA_964538535.1 uncultured Hyphomicrobiales bacterium
GTCATTCCCGCGAAAGCGGGAATCTATTGATTTACAAGAACTTATGGATCTCCGCCTTCGCGGAGATGACCACGGCAGGGTGCCGGTGCCGTGTTTTTTTTACTCAGGCACTCAACGGCTGAATGAGTCCTGTTGATTGGTTTAAGGCAAATGATTAATGCCGGCCCCGCGCTTTCTTTTTTTCTGCCCGCCCTGTGCAAAAATTTATTTCCGGGTACTCATTTTTATAGTTTTCAGACACTTATGCAAGCAACACGAAAGTAACAGTATTAGTACTACTTAGGAAGTTCACTTAGTATTATCAGTGCAAGTTAACTATATTTGCGGAAAAACAAGCAGTTTCGATCGCGAGAAATCTGCTTGTCAGATTTTGATTTATAGTCAATTTTTTTCATAAATTGTTAGGATAACTGATGAATATTTTCATTTTGAACTGCGGCAGTTCCTCTCTTAAATTCCAAATCATTGAAACCGATCTCGAGATGATCGAGAAGAACCAGGACCGCTCTCTTGCGAAAGGGCTTATCGAAAGAATCGGCAGCCAGTCGCTGATCACTTTAAAGGTGGAAGGAAAGCCGGCCATCAAGCAGGCTGTACCGCTGCGCGACCATAAAGTGGCATTGAACTACATCATCAATTGGCTCACATCCCCCGAAACTGAAATACCGGGCATCAAGTCGCTCGAAGATATCCACGCCATCGGGCACAGGACTGTGCACGGCGGCGAGGAGTTCACTCGTTCCGTCAGGATTGACAACGATGTCATAGCCGGTATAGAAAATAACATCGATCTTGCCCCGCTCCACAACCCGGCCAACCTGAAAGGTATTTATGCCGCTCGTGAAGTGTTCGGCCCGAACGTACCCCAGGTCGGCGTATTCGACACGGCCTTCCACTCCACCATGCCCGAGGAGTCTTTCCTCTATGCAATTCCCTACCAGCTCTACAGACGCTATAAAATCAGAAAATACGGCTTTCATGGCACTTCCCACAGGTATATAGCTTACGGGTACCGCCAGATGACAGGAAAAACCAGAGAAGATACGAACATCGTCACTCTCCACCTCGGCAATGGTGCCTCGGCCTGTGCGATCAAGAACGGCAAATCTTTCGACACGTCCATGGGCTTCACCCCGCTCGAAGGGCTCATGATGGGCACTCGCTGCGGCGATATAGACCCCACCATTGTTGAATACCTGGTTCAGAAGGAAGGGACTTCGCTTGAAGAAGTAATCTCGATGCTCAACAAACGTTCGGGCATACAGGGCATTTCGGGCCTTTCTAACGACATGCGCGACCTCGAGGTCGAGATCGACGAGCACTCCGACCGCCGCGCTCAGCTGGCCATCGAGATGTTCTGCTATAAAATCAAAAAATACGTCGGCTCGTATTTCGCAGCCATCGGCGGGGCAGATGCCATTTGCTTCTCGGCCGGTATCGGCGAGAATGCCCCGGATATACGCAAAAAATGCCTCGATGGGCTCGAGTTCCTGGGCGTAAAGATCGACGACAGCCTCAATAATTCCATGATTCGCGGCAAGCAGGGGCTTATCAGCACCAAGGACAGCCAAGTGGAAGTTTACGTCATCCCCACGAACGAGGAACTCGTTATCGCCCGCGACACATGCAGAATAGTACTTAACGCTCCCTTATTCTAATCATTATAAAGGAAAAAAATCATGTCTGACATAGCTCTGATAAATGAAGTAAGGGAAAAAGCCAAAAACGTCTGCGCCAGGGTTGCATTTCCCGATGCAGATGACGAGAGGACTCTCAGCGCGTCAATCATGCTGCGCGACGAGAAAATTGCTGTTCCGGTGCTCGTCGGCTGCCCCAAAAAGATCAACGAGGCAGCTGCCGAAAAGAACCTGAACATCGAGGGGATAGAGATTGTTGACCCGACAAAATCAGACCTTATCGAGGAGTTCGCCAATATTCTCTTCGAGAAGCGCAAGAAAAAGGGTATGACGCTCGAGGAAGCAA
>CAZIHB010000530.1:0-1974 GCA_964538535.1 uncultured Hyphomicrobiales bacterium
ATGAAAAACAGCAGAATAATTCTTATCATGACTATCTTTCTTGCCGCTATAACCGACATGAAAGCGCAAAATTATCAGCCCACGGGAAAAAAAAAGCCCCTGAAATTCAAGGGCTTAACTTTTCCTCTCCGTGATCCCAAGGGGATTCGAACCCCTACTGCCAGCGTGAAAGGCTGGTGACCTAACCGTTAGTCGATGGGACCAAGGCCTCTCAAAAAGAGAATACAAAAATAAGCTGATTCCCCGAATTTTTCTATTAATTGTTATAAATGTATTTAAAAATTCCCTCGTATTGTTTTTACGTATAATTTTGTATTGGTTTTTATTGATGTTTGTTCGGGTCAAAGGTTTGTATGGATATGTCATTTTGTAAGAATAGAAAGCTTGGTTTGCTTCTTGTTTTATTGATGCTCATCTGCACGAGGGCCGAGGCCGGCAACATTCAATCGGCCATCGACGCCTATCTTCAGCACTATACCAAAAATCAGGCCTTCAGCGGGGTTGTGCTCGTGGCGCGCGGCGATTCTGTCCTGTTTCAAAGGGCCTACGGCAAATCAAATTTCACGTATGATATAAACTCAACAACGGAAACGAGATACAAAATCGCTTCCCTCACGAAGTCGATGACGGCCACAATCGCCCTCAGGCTTGCCGAGGAAGGCAAAATAAATCTCGGGGCCAAAATTTGTGACTATCTGCCGGATTATCCCGCGAAGACCGGCAAAAAGATCACCATTTACCAGCTGCTGACGCATACCTCCGGAATACCGCACTATGGCGCGCTCTCGGGCTTTTTCGAAAAGGCTGCCAAGCTGGGCTATTCTCACAAGGATTTTATTAAGCTATTCTGGAACGAGCCATTGCTCTTCGAGCCCGGCACGAAGGTATATTACAGCAGTTTCGGCTATTACCTGCTCGGGGTGATACTCGAGCAAGTGTCTTCCTCAAGCTTTCCCGAGCTTGTGCATAAGTATATTTTCACTCCCGCGGAAATGAAAAATTCCGGGGTTGACAATAACTACAATATTGTGAAAAATCTTGCAGCCGGCTATGACTACGACTACTCGGGTGTCGTCAACGCTTCGTACAGGGATATGTCCACCGCCCTTGCCACAGGCGATGTTTACTCGACAGCTCACGACCTTTTCAAGTACTATAGGGCGCTTGACAAGGGGAAGCTGCTATCGAAGAAGAGCCTCGAGACGATGTATAAGGTCGTGAACTGGAGCGCTGCCTGCGGATGGTTCGTCAGCAGCTGGCAGAATCCGGTTTACGTGCGCGAAAACCTGAAGTATTACTACCATATCGGCGGCACGAACGGCTTCAGGTCCTACGTTGCCAACTTCCCCTCGGAAGATCTTCTGATAATAATGCTCAGCAATTATGAATTTGCCGACAGGGACAGGATCGGCTCTGACCTTATAAGCCTGGCGAAGGGCATTCCCGTGCCCGAAAGGCAATTCAAGAAGAGCGTCAGGGTGGATGAAAAGAATTTCTACAGGCTCGAGGGCATATATCACTCATCGGACGGCAAATCGATGACGATTGGGAATGCCGGCAAAGGAATATACTTGATCGAAAGCGGTAACACGATGAAATTGTTCCCGACCTCGAAGGAAACATATTTCACTCTGCCCACGGAGAACGAGGTTGTTTTCTTCGAGAATAAAAAAAACAGCACGATGGAAATGAGCCTGTTCAAGTCGGGGAAATCGGTGTTCACGGGCAGCAAGAAGCTCAACGGCAAATAGCAGCCTGTTACGGCTTTCTTTTAATTCCGGGCCACAGCTTCACGGAGCTCAGGAAATCATATAATCCTATGGTTAAAGTGCAGCCGAGCCTAAGCTGCTTCCATGAACCGTCACTAACAACCGAATTGAGGGGATAGGAAACAAAAACTTCAAGCCTGCCGCCCGTCATCAGCACGTTATTGTCCCAGCCGGCGGCTATCGTGGCATAGAACCTGCTGCGGTT
>CAZIHB010000531.1:0-1967 GCA_964538535.1 uncultured Hyphomicrobiales bacterium
CGCCAAGAGCGATGTTTCGGATAACAATTGGTCAATCGTGATGCCTTTGCCTGCCTCCAAAGATATTGATATGGGCAGGGTGGTTGTAGGATGCTCAAAAGACTCGCTGGTATCATCCTTCGTAATGAATAATGGAAGCTATCCATTCACGATTGATTCGATTACATTCTCGGGAGCAGATAAATCCGCGTTTATTCTTTCATCCGGAATACCGCCCGTGAACGTTCCCGCGGGATCGGGAAGCAACGAGGAATTCACTTTTAAACCTACAAGAACAGGAATGTTTAATGCCGGTATTAACATATACACTCAATCGGGAATAATTCATCAGACAATAAAAGGGGAGGGCGTAGCCCCTGTTTTGGAAGTTGTAAATAAGCTGATTGATTTCGGTTATGTCGAAGTGGGTACACCGAAGGATAGTATTAATGCCCTGACGGTCAGGAACATCGGGAATATTCCGGTCAAAATAACGAAAACAAGCCATGCCAAGCCGAATGATAAAGATTTTTCGACGATCTCAGGGGCAGGGCCCTTCACGCTGCAGCCCGGAGAGACAGCGAAAATGGACTTACGCTTCACGCCCTCGAGTATAGGCAGAACTAACGGAGTCCTGCAGTTCCATTATGACGGAGAAGGAAGCCCCGCTACTGTCATTCTTTATGGCAACGGCCTCGGCGGCATTATTAAAATTGATGATGACAGCGCTTTTGCGGGCGAGAAAAAGTTGCTTCAACTCAAACTTGCAAGAAAATTCAAGCTGGTTGAATCCAAGATGATTAACGCGTTCAAGGCTAAAATCTCGTATAATCCCACAATACTGACAATCACTGACAGCAGGGCCGCAAAAACTTTTGACGGAACAGACGAAATTGCCGAGATAACAGGCACTTGGGACGGTTCCGGTGAAATTCTCGGCAGGTGGGAAGCAACGGCTGGCCTTGGCAATGCCGAAAGCACATTCATGGGGTTGAGCGATTTCCAATGGTTGGATGATGCCGGCAACCCAATTGACTTCGAAGTTGAGACCTGCGGAGGAACATTCAAAACTCTCGGAATATGCAGGGAAGGAGGCAACAGATTCATAAATCCCGACGGCCGCGCTCAAATTGCTTCCATTACCCCCAATCCGGCTTATGATAAAGTGTCCGTTACCGTGGATTGTATAGAAAGTGGAGTATCATGCGTGACAATTTTCAACTCCAATGGCATCAATTGCGCGTCAAAGTCAATTGACGTAAAAAACACGGGACTGAATTCTTTTGATTTCGCTCTCAGCGGCTTTGCTGCAGGCTTGTATTTCGTTGAGTTCCGGACTCCGACCTGTTTTGACATTAAGAAAATTTTGATAATTAAATAGAGTCAAAAATGAGAAGAACAATAGTCATCACGATTATTTTGTGTATTACATGTGTTGCCCCTGCAATTGCAGAAAATGACACCCTGAAATACTCCATCGGTTTGTTCGCTAATTATTCATACAATATGCACTCCGCGGATTTTCAGCGGCTGCCAGACTGCCCGGGCTGTTCTCCCGGCTACAGCAGCGGCTATGGCCAAGGCGCTGCTTTCGGGGCTCTTTTCGAATACAGGTTAACGAGCAGCCTGTCGATAGGAGCACGAGCTGCTTATTATGACTTCAGCGCGAAGCTTGAAAGAAACGAAAAAACCACGATTATTGTTAATAGCACGCCGGCTTCGGGTGCCATAGAGCATTCAATTGATGCCGGCCTCGTTTCGTTCGGATTGGAGCCTATTGCTAAATATCATTTTGACCGGGGAATAAACATTTTCTTAGGATTGTATATCGGCTCAATGCAAAAATACCATTACTCGCAGGTTGAAAAGATTTCGGAACCCGCCAATACCGGCACTTTCATCGCTCAGGACGGAACGGATACCAAACAGAGGACCCGCAACCTTTCTTCAGGAAACCTGGTTGGCGTCAACAAGACACATATAGCACC
>CAZIHB010000532.1:0-1967 GCA_964538535.1 uncultured Hyphomicrobiales bacterium
ACCCACGGCTCGCCGGTGAACTTCTCGGGCAGGTTCTTCAATTTTATTCCCTACGAGCTCGATGCGGAGACGGGGCGAATCGATTACAACAAAGTGGAAGACCTTGCAAAGCAGCATAAACCAAAGCTGATCACTGTCGGTGCTTCTGCCTATCCGCGCGACATCGACTTCAAGAAATTCCGCGAAATAGCCGACATGGTCGGAGCATTTCTTTTTGCCGATATTGCTCACCCCGCAGGCCTGATTGCAAAGGGATACCTGACAAACCCGGTGCCTTACGCCCACGTGGTGGCTTCAACAACGCACAAGACTCTTCGCGGGCCTCGCGGCGGCATGATCCTGCTTGGCAGGGACGAGGAAAACAAGTTCGGTATCGTTGCCCCGAAGAGCGGCAGAGTGAAGAGAATGGGCGAAATAGTTGACTCGTGGGTTATGCCAGGCATCCAGGGCGGCCCTCTGATGCACGTTATCGCTGCCAAGGCCGTTGCTTTCGGCGAGTGCCTGACGGACGAGTTCGACCGCTACATTCAGCAGGTGATGAAGAACGCAAAAGCTCTCGCAGCAGCGTTGATGGAAAAAGACTACCAGCTCGTCAGCGGCGGCACGGACAACCACCTGATGCTCGTTGACCTGCGCAACAAGGGCGTCACGGGCAAGGCAGCCCAGCTTGCACTCGACGAGGCCGGAATCACATGCAACAAGAACACCGTGCCGAACGAGACGCAGTCACCGCTTGTCACGTCCGGCATCCGCCTGGGCACGCCCGCGATGACAACACGCGGCCTGCGCGAAGACGACATGCGGTTCATCGCCTCGACGATTGACAGGGTGATCACCAACATTAACGACAACGACCTCCACCACAAGATAGCGCTCGAGGTGAAGGAATTCACGAGCAAGTTCCCGCTTCACCAGAAAATTGAAGCATAAGTAAATTTAAGATAATATTGTGTTTTTCCGAGAGCCCGGTTTGCCGGGCTTTCTTTTTTAATAAAGCACTGGCTGCATACTCTAATTATTCAAGTATAATATTATCGATATTTTCTATTGATGAATAATCAAATAGGAATCCTTTGGCCTTAATGCAATTCATTTTTTATTGGTTTAAAAAGTTGTTTGATAAAGATAAGAATTGTATATTACCCGCGGTGCTGCCGAAGCGGCACATTCTTGCGCCTCGCTTTGTTCTTTGAAATTATTCCGGATGTTTGACCTGATTGCCCATATTGGAAGGCCTCGGCAATTTGACTGCTTAATAATTATGCAAAATTGCATTAGCGGATTAATATGTCCGGGGTGATTTTTTATTCGAATGGATTAAAGTACCGGCGGGTGCTGTCGATAATAATAATGTTACTTTTCGGCAGCGGTTTCCGGCCGGGGGTAAGGCTATGATTTTTTTATATATATTATTTTGAGGAAGATATGAAAATTGGTACAAGACTTTACTTGGGTTTCGGCACTGTCCTGCTGTGTCTGCTTGTCATCTCCCTGATAAGCTACTTCAACTTCAGCAGTACGACAGTGGCAATAAACAACGTTGTGCACGACAGGTACAGCAAGGTCAAGGTCGTATCCGAGATGGAGGTTAATATCGAGAAGGTGCTTCGCTACTGCCGCGATATTATCGTCGCGACGGATCCGGCCAAGATAGCTCAGGTGAAAGAAGAAATGAACAAGAGCGTGGCAACCATCGGCGACGGGTATAAATATCTCGATACCACCGTGAAAACCCCGGAAGGCCAGGCAATGGTGAGGGATGCTCAGGAATTGCGCAAGCAGTTCAATGCCGTGAAAGTAAGGGTCATTGACTATGCTGAAAAGAACCAGAACGACGAGGCCGTGAAGGTGCTCTTTGAAGAAATGGAGCCAATCCAGAAGGAGTACGTTGCCAAGTTCAGGCAATTGGCACGAGACCAGGAACAGAAGATGGAGAGTGAATCCGCGGATACAGTTGACTCGGCCGC
>CAZIHB010000533.1:0-1964 GCA_964538535.1 uncultured Hyphomicrobiales bacterium
ACATGCAATTCCCATTTGTCAACTTAGGGTTACTCATGTTATTAGATATTACAAGGCTATTGCAGAACTGGGGATAGTTGCTTTTCACATCCGTCAGTTTTTCAGGATGATCAAGAACATCATATGCCAGGGCTCTCAGGTCGCTATCTATAAAAATATTCTTGTAAACGTAATTACAGGAGCATAAAAGCAGCATTGCCAATAAAAGGCTGATTTTTATATATTTCATTACTCAGCGCCTCCTTTTCCCGGCAATTAAGCAATTTCCCGCGAGAAATGCAAGAGACGCAGCCGCAATTGCGGTGCATCACTATGCTTTTCCATCATCGCAACGGCGAAGTTTTTCCATCTCGGCAATCGCCATGTTTTTTTTTTGCTGCAACAGGCGCCGAAACCATTGTGTCCGCACATTTATGCCCGCACTTTTGTGCCTGTGCTTTTATAAATGCCGTAAATTAGTTAATTTAGGAGATTTGTTATTGTTTATATTGAATATTTGATTATGCTGACTATTTCGAATTTATCTATACATTTTGGCGGGAAGTATCTTTTCGACGATATTTCATTCAACGTCAGCCCGGGCGAGCGAATCGGCCTGGTGGGCAGGAACGGAACGGGAAAATCAACCATGCTGAAGATTATTTCGGGCATTCAGGAGCCCGAGCATGGCACTATAACCAAGCCCAACGGCTACACCATCGGCTATCTGCCGCAGGATCTGAACACCAAATCAGAGAAAACTGTCTATGCTGAAGCCGAGTCGGCCATGAGCGAGATTAAGAATCTGGATGCTTTCATCATGCGAGCCTCCGCGGATCTATCCGAACGCGAGGACTACGATTCGCCCGATTACATGGCGCTGGTGCACAAAATTTCTGATGCTCAGGACAGGCTGAAAGTCCTTGGCGGGCAGTCCGTTCAGGCAGATATTGAGCAGGTGCTGCTTGGCCTCGGCTTCCTGAGGGAAGACTTCTTTCAGCCTGTCAGCACTTTCTCGGGCGGGTGGCAGATGCGCGTGGAACTGGCGAAATTGCTGCTGGCCAAGCACGATATGCTCCTTCTCGACGAGCCCACGAACCATTTGGATATTGAATCTATCCGATGGCTCGAGAATTTCCTGAGGTCACACCGCGGATCGGTCATCATAGTGTCGCACGACCGTTCTTTCCTGGATTTCGTCACCAATCGCACCATCGAGCTATCGAACGGCAAGATCTTTTCTATCAACGTGCCATACACGCGCTTCGTCGAGATTCGCGAAGAGCAGAAGGAGCAGCAGCTGGCCGCGTTCAAGAATCAGCAGAAGCAGATTGCCGAAACCGAAAAATACATAGAGCGGTTCAGGTATAAGGCCACGTTAGCCTCGAGAGTGCAGTCGCGCATCAAAGCGCTTGACAAAATCGAGAGAATCGAGCTGGAGGAGGAAGACCTCAGCAAAATTCATATCCGCTTCCCCGAGCCGCCCCGCTGCGCGAGGGTCATTGCCGAATCGGAGTGCCTGAGCAAAAGATATGATGATAATCTCGTGCTTGACCGCATTTCATTTGCCATCGAAAGGGGCGAAAAAATTGCCTTCGTGGGCAAGAACGGCGAGGGCAAGTCCACGCTATCGAAAATTCTCGCGAACCTGGAGAGCTGCGAGGGGATACTCCGCCGCGGCATGGGCGTGGAAACCGGGTATTACGCGCAGCACCAGGCCAACATGCTCGAAGGTGATTCCACGGTTTTCGAGGTGATAGACAATGCCGCCACAGGCGAGATGCGCACGCAGGTCAGGAAGCTGCTCGGCGCGTTCCTCTTCAGCGGCGATTCAGTGTTCAAGAAGGTAAAAGTGCTCTCGGGCGGCGAGAAGTCGCGCCTTGCCCTTGCCAAGCTGCTGCTTCGCCCCGTGAACTTCCTGATACTCGATGAGCCCACCAATCACCTTGACATGCTCGCCAAGGACGTGCTGAAAAATGCCCTTC
>CAZIHB010000534.1:0-1960 GCA_964538535.1 uncultured Hyphomicrobiales bacterium
AGATCAAATAACAAAGATGAAGAAGTGCATTCCTGCCGCGGTGATGTTCATTTTATGCTTTACGCCGGGAAAGGGGGAAGCTGTTTCAATCGAGCCGCAATCGGAAAGCAGCCACCTGATTTCAGATTATCTGGCGGGCAGATCCCTGCACTATTACGATTATACCAATTCTTTCAGATTCATGATAAACGGCCTGCCGGACAGGTATTTTGGCATAGTCGAGGATGGCGCCCTGCTTACGGCATCATTCGGAACCTGCAACCTGGCCGCGGACCTCTCGGACGGTGTTGACTCCGTGAAGATTTTAACCGGCCCTGCAGGCAGTCTCTCACTTCTTTCACCGGCAGGCGGAATCCTGAGTGTATCGCGACTTCGGAAAGATGATTCATGCAGGGGCAAATTGAATGTGTATGGCGGCATCAACGAGGGTGGTGTCTCCGCCGGTTACTCCAATTTCGGGAAAGCTTTTTTTTATGGGGTCAGCGGAGGGTATAACACATCAAACGGTTATAAGACAAGCCGAGGCGTGGCTCCGGCAGCCGGCACGAATTCCTACACGCGCGACAACAGCGGGAAAAGCCTGATGAGCCTGACGGCAAGGGCCGGAGTGTATTACGATAACGCGGAAATTTTTGGCTCGTACCGGCACCTGAGCGCGGAATCGGGAGTGCCCGGCAGCACAATTGCAGGCAGCCCGGTAATTTTCGATAAGATTGACGAGAACAGCGATATTTTTTCGCTGGGCTTCAATTCAGCGATCGGAAGTGACATTAATCTATCAGGTAATTTCTTCAACTCGTGGAAAAGCATCAATACCGAAAATTATTCAGACTCGATAGCCGGCATTGTCGATTTCGTCCCTGAAGCAGGAAAATACAGCGATATGGAGTATGGAGCAACGCTCAGCTCATCGGTCAATACCGGACTGACTATGCCGCTTTGCCTTTCATTTGCTTATTCCCGTGAGGTTTCGGAGAGGAAAAAGGCAGATCTGATCCAGAAAGAGCGCGAGAGGCTCAACGTGGCACTGTCGCAGGTTTTCACTTTATCAGGCGGGTGGCGTGCAGAGCTCAGCATGGGTTATTGCATAGCGAGGCCCACTGAATCCGTTGCCGATGCGAACACCGGCAGTATGTCGGGTATGGCCCTTTCTGCCGGGGTGGCAGGGACATTCGGGAGCGGGCTGTCATTCAGTCTGGATATGATTTCAGCGCCGGAATTCCCGAGAATATACGAATTTTATCCGGACAAGAGATACACCGCGGCAAAAAATCTTTCGAATGAACGGGTAAATACAATAAGAGCAAAGATTGTTTATGCTTCTGATCGTGCGGGCCTGTCGATGACCTGCTTTGCGAACAGATTCGATGATAAGATATATGCTGCCGCGGGGGCAACAGCACCGGAATGCGAAAACTATAGGGGCTCCTGCGCAACTTACGGTATGGATATGGATGGCAGTCTGAAATTTGAGATTGCGAGAATCAAGGTTAGCGTAAATTATACTGGCCGTGACGACAGGCAGAAGATCTTCGGCAGCTTCCCGGAATATTTTTGCCGGCTCGGAGTCGGCAATGACTACCGAAGCGGGGTAGAGTGGGAATTGTTCGGTACGCTTTACGGCCCGTCAGAGCCAACCGGCCTTGACGGCAGGTTGCAGGCAATCGGATCCTACGCGCTGGCAGGCGCTGAGCTATCGTGCAACCCGTTTGATAATTTCAGGGTTTATGCCGTGTGCGATAATGCTGCCGACAGGAATTACTACTACTACAGGAATTACCCACGTCCCGGGATCAGTTTCCTTTTGGGTGTGATATACAGATTCAAGAATTGAAAGTGCATTGAAAGCAAAAAAAAATTCCTGCCCGAGGGACAAGAATTTTATTTTTTGCGGAGTCGACGAGACTCGAACTCGCGACCTCCTGCGTGACAGGCAGGCGCTCTAACCAAACTGAGCTAC
>CAZIHB010000535.1:0-1955 GCA_964538535.1 uncultured Hyphomicrobiales bacterium
GATTATTCGCTTGCATAGGCTGAGCCCCAATCCCCAGCCGCGCTTCTTTGTCGTAATTCCGGGATTAAACACCTGGCGCCTCAGCTTTTTTGTCATCCCTTTGCCAGTGTCCCTCACGAAGATCTGTATCTTTTTGCCGGGTTGCTCCTTGATGCTGAAATAAATCATACCTGTTTTGCTTTCAATGGCTTCCGCGGCATTCTTAATAAGATTTTCAATCACCCATGCAAAAAGTTCGGGATTGATGGTCATGATAAATTGTCTGTCAAGATTACGCACAATTTCAATTTTTCTTCCAAGATGGGGCAGGCGCTTTTCGAAATAGACGATCACGTCTTCAATGGCTTCCGATACATCCTTCAGCTTCATCTCGGGCAAGGAGCCGATTTTCGAGAATCGAGTGGCAATAGTGTTCAGGCGGTTGATATCATTCTCCATCTCATTCAAAGTGTTGTTCACCGTCTCGGGATCGTCCTTGCTGAATTTCAGAATTTCGATCCATGCCCAGAGGCTGGATAGCGGCGTGCCAAGCTGGTGCGCCGCTTCCTTGGCCATTCCGACCCACACCTTCGACTGTTCGCTGCGCCGGCTCATGCTGAAAGCAGCATAGCCGACTATAACGAATATGCTGATGCCGAGAATTCCAACGTATGGAAACAGCATCAGCTTGTCGATAAGGGCTGAGTGCGTGTAGTAAAACTTGTTCAACACTTTTCCGTCAGCGTCCTCAACGACGATCGGCGGGTATTGCGAAGCCATTTTTTTAACGAGATTCCGGAAGTATTCCCTTTGCTTAGCATAGCTCATGGTTGAATCAATCGGCACGTTGAGCGAGTATGTGGCAAAATCTTCAAGCGGCTGATCCTTGTCGTCAGTGATGATCATCGGGAAAGTTATCGTGGGAGTTATCTCGTCGATAAAGAAATATAAATCCTTGATATCGGCGTTGGGATCGGAGTAATGCTTGTAAATATCGGTATATAGTTTGATGATCCGCTGCTCCCTCCTGACAAGTTCGTTCACGAGAGATTGAGTGAACGTGATGACTGACAATACAATTGCAAACGCGATCACTCCGAGAATGATTTTCATGTGCCACTTGGTGGCCGGGAAAGAAAAACCATCCTTAAAAATTCCGAAAGACGATATCTTCATATAATATAAAAATTAGAGTTGTTCAATACTGACTTCTGATTGCTCGCTTGTTTCCATGTTCTTGATTGTAACGGCACCTCTTGCTGCCTCGTCCTCGCCGACGATCACAACAAGTTTTGCCCCGCATTTATTTGCCTCTCGCAGTTGAGCCTTCATAGATCTGCGCTGCACGTCCGTCAGGACGTTCAGCCCCTTGCCTCTTAGTTTCTCGGTCAGGCCGGTCGCCATGCTCCTTAGCCCGTCGGAACCGCACACGACGAAATAATCAGGCTTTGCTTGTGCGCCGGGCAGCTTGCCCAGGCTTTCAAGTATCAGGAGCAGCCTTTCCACTCCCATGGCGAATCCGACTGCCGGTGTGGCTTTGCCCCCGAGCTGTTCGAAAAGACCGTCATACCTTCCACCGCCGCCGAATGAATCCTGTGCGCCAAGTGCAGTGCTTTGGAACTCGAAAACGGTGTGGCTGTAATAATCAAGTCCACGAACGAGCGCCGGCTCGACAACGTACTTCACACCGGCATCATCGAGCAGCTTCCTGACGCTCTCGAAGTGGGCAGCACTCTGTTCGTCGAGGTAGTTTATGATTTCCGGCGCATCGGCCATTGCTTCCTTGTCTCTCGCATCCTTTGAATCAAGGACTCTGAGCGGGTTGACTTCGAGCCTTGCTTTGCTATCCTCCGATAGCTGGTCATATTTTAAGCGAAGGAATTCTATCAGTGCCTGACGGTAATTCAGCCTTGATTGCTCATTGCCGAGGGAATTAATCATCAGTTTGTACTCACTTATGCCAAGGCTGTGTATCA
>CAZIHB010000536.1:0-1949 GCA_964538535.1 uncultured Hyphomicrobiales bacterium
TAAATAAGAAAAGTCCATTTCATAATTGGATAGAGCCTTGGAGTATATTTTATACTTATTTTTATCGAAATGGTAGAATTAAACCAACAGTAAAAGAGAATTTGATATTAATTTCAAACGATTTACAAAAACGCTTATTGTTAGATAATTACAGCTGTAATAGGATCGATTTTGATGGAAATCAAAGTTATGGTGATGACAAATGTCAAGTATTCCTGTTTCCAAAATCATTAGCTCATAAAGATGCATATCAATTTAATATAACTATTGGAAAAGATATTTTTGCTGGGCGAACCATGGGGGTACATCTAATAAATAAAACAGAGAGTGAAATAGATAGCAAAAAATTCCAAAAAGTTGAAAATTACGAAGAGGCAATAAAGGTTCTTTTTGAAAACAAAGAAATGATAATAGAGGGTAACCGAAAACTTATAGATATACCGGAAGTTAAGGAAGAAGAACTGTTTCGTATGCGAAAAAAAAGGAGCAAAGATGATTATGAACAAAAGGAACAAATAGATTATAATATTCATATTGCTGAGATAGATGATATATTTCATAAAGAAACCACTTCCTACGATTTCTCTTCTGATTCCGATAAGCCCTTTATTGAGAAAGACAAATTTTTGCGGGCGGTCGAATTGCTGCGCAGGAAAAAGAATATTATTCTTCAAGGGCCTCCCGGCGTAGGAAAGACTTTTATTGCCCGCAAACTTGCCTATCAGATGATGGGAGAGATTGACGACAGCAGGATCGAAATGGTGCAGTTCCACCAGTCGTATAGCTATGAGGATTTCATTCAGGGAATCAGGCCAAAATTCGACGGTGGCTTTGAAGTGCGGAACGGTGTTTTCTATGATTTCTGTCAGAAAGCACATGGCGATCCGGAAAATGATTACTTCTTTATAATAGACGAGATAAACAGGGGAAACCTGAGCAAAATCTTCGGTGAGCTGATGATGTTGATCGAGTCCGACAAGAGGAAGGATAGGTTCGCGCTGAAGCTGACATACTCCGAAAACGGCACCAAATTCTATATTCCTGCAAACCTGCATATAATCGGCACCATGAACACTGCCGACCGGTCGCTCGCAATCGTGGATTACGCGCTTCGCAGGCGCTTCGCGTTTGTAACGCTGAAGCCGCATTTCGGCGACAACTTTGTTTCATTCCTTGAGAATGACAAGCAGCTGCCGCACGATTTGGTTGAACATATTAAAAAACAGGTTAATGAAGTAAATAGAGCAATAGTTGAAGACCATAATTTGGGGCGGGGTTTTATGATCGGCCACAGCTATTTTTGCTCCTGCAACGGTGAGGACGATAAGAAAAAGTGGTGGAAGGATATTCTGGATTACGAGATAAAGCCTTTATTGGAGGAGATTTGGTTCGATGAGCCAGATAAGGTAAAGAATGCAATGACTTTGTTCGAATTCAACGCAAATGGCAAGCGAAACGATGCAGCCGGGCAGCCTGGCGAGGGAAATGGCACGAATGGCACTACGCCGGATGATGATAAATCGTTAAAATAGATGGAATAGCGAATGCCAAGCCCTATCATGATAAGAAACATCTACGTTATGCTCCTCTATGCATGGAATATGCTGGAGGAGGGGGAAAGTGTGCCCGTTTCCAATGAGGACATAACTGAGCTTCGCGATTTATTTGCACATGTTTTGATTGATGCTTCGAGCATACTCCTGAAAAGAGGTATAGACCGCAGCTACGTGGAGCACACCGAAGAGCTGTCAGCCATCAAGGGAAAAATTGAGTTCGGCGACTCTGCAAAGAAAAATCTGTTATGGAGGCAAAGGGCTATATGCAGCTACGATGATCTCTCGGCGGATATTCTGACAAATCGCATTCTTGTTACGACGATGCAAAATCTGATAAAGGTTGAAAATCTGGATATTCAACTGAAGGTCGAGTTGGTTAAATTGCTGCGCATG
>CAZIHB010000537.1:0-1935 GCA_964538535.1 uncultured Hyphomicrobiales bacterium
TTCATTGAAAACGACGAGCTGCGTGAGATGATGGACAAAACCAGCGGTCTGGGCACTCCTGCGACCAGGGCGGATATCATTGAAAAGCTGTTCAATTCGTTTTATATGGAAAGAAGAGGAAAGGAAATACACCCCACCTCCAAGGGGATCCAACTGGTCGACATGGTGCCTGCCGAGCTTAAATCACCGGAGTTGACTGCCAAATGGGAACAGAAGCTGACGCTGATCAGCAAAGGTAAATCCAATCCTGCAGAGTTTGTAAACGATATGAAAAGCTATGCCACAAAACTCGTATCAAATGTGATCTCAAGCACTGATGTCTACAAGCATGACAATATGACGCGCGAAAAGTGTCCGGAGTGCGGTAAATATCTGCTTGAGGTAAACGGGAAGAAAGGCAAAATGCTGGTTTGCCAGGACAGGGAATGCGGATACCGCAAAGGTCTGTCCATGATATCAAATGCACGCTGTCCCGAGTGCCACAAAAAGATGGAGATACGCGGCGAAGGTGAAAATAAGGGATTCTTCTGCTCCTGCGGATACCGTGAAAAGCTGGAAGCCTTCAATAAGAGAAAAGGCGAGCAGGTCGACAAAAGGGAAGTGGGCCGATTCCTAAGCCGGCAAGAGAACGAAGGAATCAATTCAGCACTCGCCGACGCCCTGTCCAAATGGAAAAAGTAAGTGAAATCAAAGAAGCTGTATACCGCTTTCCAGGCAGGCCCCGGCCAGATCATCCGGCCAGATCGATGACTGCACTTCCCCTACATGGGCTTTTCCCAGATAAAACATACAGATCCTGGACTGCCCGATTCCCCCGCCAACTGTATACGGGAGTCTCTTTTCCAGCAAATCCCTGTGGAACGGAAGCTCCCGCCTGTCCTCACAGCCTGCGATCCTAAGCTGCCTTACAAGGGAATCTTCATCTACGCGGATACCCATCGAGGAAACCTCAAAAGCCTTGTTCAGCACCGGATACCAGAATACGATATCGCCGTTCAGCTCCCAGTCGTCATAATCCGGAGCCCTTCCGTCATGCTTGATGCCCGATTTGAGAACGCCCCCGATTTTCATGATGAAAACAGCCTTCTTTTCTTTACAAATTGCGTCTTCCCTGCCCTTCGGATCAAGCTGGGGATACCTGTCCTCAAGCTCCTGCGTTGTAATGAATGTGATCTCCTCGGGAAGATACCTCTTCAGCGATGAATATTCTTTGCATACCTTATCCTCTGTTCTTTTGAAAACCTGATAGAGCTGTTGTACGATGCTTTTGAGCTTCTCTTCCGTACGTTCGCTCCTGTCCAATATTTTCTCCCAGTCCCACTGATCCACATATGCGGAGTGCAGGTTGTCCAGAATTTCATCGCGCCTGATGGCATTCATATCGGTATAAAGGCCCTCTCCCCGCTTGAAATCATAGCGTTTAAGAGCCATTCTCTTCCACTTGGCCAGCGATTGTACGATCTCCACACCTTTTCCGCCTGCATCAGGGACATCAAAGGAAACAGGCCTTTCCACACCGTTCAGGTTGTCGTTGAGGCCTGATTCCGGCCTGACAAACAGCGGGGCGGATACCCTCGTAAGATTCATTTCCTTTGCCAGAATATTTTCAAAATGATCCTTTATGAACTTAATCGCTATTTCAGTATCCTTTATGTTCAAGGTCGGATTATATCCCTCGGGTATAATAAGTCTTTCAGTGCTTTGCATAAGTCGCTTGTCTCCTTTATGGCCATTTTCTGATAATTATAACATTTTTGCAGACTGTTTCAACTAAATTTTTCTGAAAATTCACCAGATAAAAATTTAATTATAAACTTTAGATTAATGTGTTGTCTTCTCTTTTAAACTGAAGCGGCTCTATAGAATTGACAATGAAATATTGATATGTTTGTCTGAAAATATTAAACTAAAAATATGAAAAACACAAAAATTTAA
>CAZIHB010000538.1:0-1933 GCA_964538535.1 uncultured Hyphomicrobiales bacterium
AATTTGCGGCGCGATCAGCGTGAAAAATCCAAACTGCGAGTATTGCAAGAGCAACAAGGTAATCAAGCATGGCCGGACTGCAACGGGCAACCCCAGGTACAGGTGCAGGAATTGCGGGAAAACATGGGTGCTTGAAAAAAACGAGCCCCCGCGGCCTGACATCTGGTATGTAACCGAGGCATATTTGAGCGGGCGCACATGCCGCGAGCTTGTCTCAATCTATCACAGCTCGCCTCTTCGGATTAACCAGAAAGTGAGGGAATTCCTTGAGGGATGCCCGCTTTGGGAGGAATATATTGATGCCTGCGTCCCCTTTCACGAGACAAAAATTATCTATCTCGTGGGGCGCAATTTTGCTTGCTCCAGCGGCAACACAAAGGATAACGAGATGTTCGTGGCCATCGCGATCGATGGCCTGAGCTCGGCTGTTGTCGGTTTCGAGGTGGGCGCGTCAGACTGCAGCGCGGTCTGGCAGGCACTGATCGGCCGCCTGAGAGTCAGGGGATTCAAGCCCCAGGCTTTCATGTCGAACGGCGCGAGAATCATTGAAGAAGCAATTATAAAAAGCTTCCCCGATTCGGAGCTCCGCATCAACTACCACCGGGCCTACAGGGAAAAAGAAATCCAGTGCTGCCTGAACAGGCTGCCCATCAATAATAAGCTGGTAAATGACGCCATCAAGGTCTATAATATACTCGAGAACAAAAACCTGACAAAATACCTGAAAGAGCTCGGTTCAAAAAAGATGCACGAGATCGTGCTCGGCTCGCAGGAAGAATTCGTCCACAGGCTGAAGGAAAGATTCGCCGACAAATCCCGCCTGCAGAGCGAGGGGCTGGCAGCATCATTTCAGACGAGGTTCGAAAAATTTCATATGCTGAAGGGCGACCCCGTGCCGGTCATAAACGGCTGGATAGCAAGGCAGATGCTCTTCAGGCTTCCGTCGGGATTCTCCCGCCTCTCCCTATATTGCAGGCAGCCTGTGGCCACTTCGTTCAAGCAGTTCTCCTGCGGGAACCTGCCGCTGGGCCTTAACCTGCTGCCCGAGAGCGACACGCTCCGGCACTTCGTGATCGAAATAGCAGCGCGGGGGCTGCAGCTGCCAATACTCTGCCACAAGTGCGAGATGCGTCTGGATAATTGCAGCCTGTTCTGACGTTTCGCATTAATAGCATTTATATCGATAATAATTGCCTTTTTGCAGCATATTGCATTATTCCTGCAGCACATGGATTTATGCCGTAATCGCCTATCGGCGGGCAGCATGATAATTGTCCGCAGGTTAAGGGACGGTTAGCCGTCGTGTGGCAATATTTTCTATCTATATAATCAGCATATTGTTAAAGTATTTTTCCGCCTACCGTTAAATTATCATCATACATTGGCCCGAACCAAAAGAATTTTGTATGTTTACGAAGATTTTTTCGGATTGAATGATTTTTGCTCTTTTTTTATCGATAGTATATTAGCTATATTGCGGGCGCAAATTTTTTGGCTCTTTATCATATATAGCTTACCTGAACGTTTTTGCTTATGTTTCAGGTTTCAATATTGTTAATACTATCAGGGATTTTGAAATGATTTTCGATCTTGACATGATCAAAGAGAGATACAATAAGCTGTCTCTCGCGGCAGAACAGATAAAAAAAAGCCTGGGCAGGCCACTCACTCTTGCCGAGAAAATTCTTTATTCCCACCTGTGGGACAAAAATCTGCTGACAGACTTCAAGCGCGGGGCAGACTACGTGGATTTCGCGCCCGACAGGGTTGCCATGCAGGACGCCACGGCGCAGATGGCACTGCTGCAGTTCATGACGGCGGGCAGGAATAAGACTGCCGTGCCTTCCACCGTGCACTGCGACCACCTCATTCGTGCAAAAGAAGGGGCAAAGGCCGATCTGGATGCCGCGCTAGACACCAACAAGGAAGTTTA
>CAZIHB010000539.1:0-1928 GCA_964538535.1 uncultured Hyphomicrobiales bacterium
TTTTTCTCCGGGGCATATTTCGCGCATCCTTCTTTAATTCTTAATGCCAAAGATTTTTTTAATCACCGTCCCTTTTGCCGATTCGGTCAATTTTTGTATTCTTGAAGAATTGATTTCATCTGCCACAAGCAATGATTTAGGAGTTATAGAGGTGAGAACCGGCTTGACATCAATAACGGAAAGGCTTGTCCTGATTTATGTTTTAATCTCGCTTTTCGCCGTTGTCCTCGTGGGTTTCCTGTCCTACCGCATGGCAAAGAACGCGCTCGTCTCGCGGACGTTCGAGCAGCTGATTTCCGTCAGGGAATTCAAGAGGAAGCAGGTTGAAAATTTCTTCAACGACAGGAGTTCGGACGCTGAATACCTTGCCAGGCTGATTGCATCGAGCGGAATGGGATCCGAAAGCCGGCCGGACAGCCTGATTAAAATCTTCGTGCGCGAGTCTGCTTATTATGATTTTGCTGCATTCGTGCCGGCGGCCGGAACAGGAAAAAGCCCGGCAGCAATCAACTATGACAAAATTCCACTTGCCGGGCAGCGCCCGCTTCCCGCAATTCTCATGAACTCGCTCTCCGTTGCATATAAGAGCAATTCCACCACGAAAAAAGAATACTATAACGGCACTACGCCCGGCACCCCTTCAATTTTCATAATTACTCCCGCAATCGAACGGGGCGTGTTCCTCGGTGCAGTTGTCCTGTCGGTCAGGCATCAATCCGTCAATTCCATAATGTATGAATCAAGCCCCGGGAAGGGACTGGGCAAAACAGGCGAAACCTATCTCGTGGGAAGTGACATGCTGATGAGAAGCAGCTCGAGATTCGTGGAAAACACGGTTTACAACATGAAAGTTGCCACGCGCGGGGCCTCGGCTGCTCTTTCCGGCAGGCACGGCACGGCGGTTTACGGTGATTACAGGGGGCAGAAAGTGCTTGGCGCCTTCCGCAAGCTGGATTTGCCCGGGCTCGATTGGGTGATACTTGCTGAAATTGACTATGACGAGGCGAATGTACCGATAATTGAAATCCGGAACAGCATCATTTTCCTCTCCGTCATGATCTCTGTCATCGTGTTCATATTCACGTACATAATCTCCAAGAAAATATCAAATCCATTGATCAGGCTGACAAATGCCGCGAAAAACATAGAAAAAGGCATGTATATCGAGAAGCTGGAAATCGAATCGAACGACGAGATCGGCACGCTTGCCGACTCGTTCAATAAAATGGCTGACGAGCTGAAGAAGCACGAAGAGGCCCTGGCTTTAGAAAAAATGAAGCGGGCGCGATCTTCTATTGACGCGCAGGAGCACGAGCGGGAACGCCTGGCCCGCGAGCTTCACGACGGGCTTGGCCAATCCCTGATCGCGCTTAAGCTTAGGCTTGAGAATATTGAATTAAGCGCGGAAACGCCGATGGCCCAAAAAATGCTCGACGGGCTGAAAGCCGCCTTCGACAGCCTGATAGATGAGACGCGCCGCATCTCGAACGGCCTGCAGCCGGCTGTGCTTAAAGAACTTGGCCTGGCCGCCGCGCTGAGGAACATCTGCCGCGAGATCTCCGGGCTGCTCGGCATAGAGGTGAGCATGGCAATTGACCCGCGTGTCGATGAACTGAACAAGTCAACGAAAGTTTATATATTTCGAATAGTGCAGGAAGCCTTGAACAACTCCGTGAAACACTCGTCGGCAACCGAGATTTCCGTTAGCTGCAGCCTGCAGGAAGAATTTGTTCACTTGTCCCTCTCGGATAATGGCAAAGGATTCAATTTCGAGGAATCAAAATTCGGGAACGGGATTTTTAACATCATGGACCGCGCTAAACTGATTGGAGGCGAGGCCGTGTTTTCAACCTTCCCGGGCAACGGGACAAAGATCATTATTAATTTTCCGGCCAAATTATGATGGAAAGGATTAAAGTATTTCTGGT
>CAZIHB010000540.1:0-1928 GCA_964538535.1 uncultured Hyphomicrobiales bacterium
ATTATTGCCGGGTATTTTTTTTTGCATGGCCTGCCCCCGGAGGTTCTGTATTTTTCACGGGCGCACACGCCGCGTGTATTTTCCGATGGGCAATAATTAGCATTCAATTTATTCACTTAAAAGTTATATATTTGGATAAATTGATATTATTGAAATATCGGGCATCAAATGAGATACAGCAAGTATATATTGATTTTCTGCCTCGCGGCACTCGCGGTACTTACGGAAGCCATTGCCGCCGACAGGTGCGGCGAAGTTATGATCCTTGACGGTTCGGAAATCGTGCTGAAATACGGTATGGACACCACTCAGCACTGGTGGGCCATCACGCAGCCCTTCACCGGGATGGCGCGAATCACAATCGACGGCGAGGCAAGTGAAGCTTTCAATGAAGTAACAGAACCTGTCTTCTCTCCCGACGGCAACAGGTGGGCCTGCTTCGTCAGGGACAACCACAGCTGGTACGTGATGACGGAAGATTCCGTCATCTTCCTGGACTGCAACCTGCCGGGCGAGCTTGTCTATAGCGGAAACTCGCAGGTGCTTGCCTACAGCTGCTTCACCGGGACCGTGGAAAACATCACCCTCGGGGAAACACACTTTGCCGTGTCCAATCGCACCGGAAATTTATTCGTGAATTGGGATGGCACAGGCTACGCGATTGTCGGCTCACGCGGGGATAAAAAAGTCATAAACATCAACGGCCGCGAAAGCACCATCCATGACGATATAATCCCGCTCGGATTCTGGCACACGGGAGAAATGGTTTATATTGCAGCTGACGGCAACCTGAGCGAAATAATGAAGAACGAGAAGGCATTCAGCGAGAAATACCCGGCCATCACCGAAGCAGCGATAAACCTCTTCGGCACGTGCCTTGGCGCGGCAGTGCGCGTCAGCTCCGACAAGATGTCATCGCTCCTCATTTCCGACGACTACACCGAGCCGCTTATCGGGGCACAGTATGACGCTGTTTCGGCAATCAGGCTGCACCCATCCCTGCCGCTCATTGCCTACAACGCCGTGCAGAACCTTCAGAACCTCGTGGTGCTGAACACTTCCGAGTACTTTGGCGGAAAGAACGGCAGCTCGGCGCGATTCAGCTACGACGGCTCCGAGATGTATTTCATCGGCTGCGACATAGACTGCTTCATATCAATAAACGGGAAAAAATACTCCGTGATGTCGGGCCTGAATCTGGGCGCAAATTATGCCTACTGCCCGCAAAAAAAGGCCATAGCCTATGCCACCAGCTCATCGCTCATGGTGCGTGATATAGAAAGGAACGAGCTTTTTTCGGGCATGATGGTCGATGAAGTGATACAACCCCGCTACAATCGCCGCACGGGAAGGTTCGAAACTATCGGGCGGATCAGCGACAGGCTGTACTTCATGGTATGCGAATTTTAAACCTTACGCAGGCAATTTACATAAAAAAACAATCAGCCTTAAAGCTCTTGATGCTTTTGGCTGATTGTTTGCTTTTCTATTTCTCTTAACTTTCACCTCCCCACTATCACCTGCACCGTACGCGTGGCTGTGCCGTATTTGACGCGGATCAGATAGACACCGCTCTCCACGCCGGAACAGTCCCAGGTGAGTATGCCGCTGTACCGGTTTTTCTTGTCGATAGTGATTCTGTCCTTGCCGGACACTTTCTCGCCAAAAATATTATAGACTTCAATCTCCGCGCTTTCAATGCCGAGGCTCATGTCCCAGTATATTTCCGTGCTGACGCGCTGGCGCGCGGGAATTGGATATGGCGGGAAGGAGTAGAAATAGTTGCCCGTAATTTCGCTTTTGCTTTCTTCCACGCCGACATAGTTTGTGTCGAGGGGAGTGATGCAGAAAAAGTTTTCTCGCCGTGAATCATAATCTAAACATTTAGCCATTATTCTATCCCCGATTTTGTTAATCGAGTACACCTG
>CAZIHB010000541.1:0-1922 GCA_964538535.1 uncultured Hyphomicrobiales bacterium
GTCGCTTTGGCCTCCCTCCCCCCTGATCACGAACCTGCACAACCTGAGTTCGAAATTGCCGACAATGCCGGATAGTGTGCTCGCGGGCAGCTCAACCCGCTTCTCTTCGAAAAACTCCATCTCGGGCATTGATGCCGCGTTCGGGAAGTAAGCTCCATCAATCGCGCGCCTGCCGGTAAAGTAAATCCAGGGCAAAAACTGCTTCCAGGCGGCACTCATGCTCGACCCCGACAGTACGAGCGCGCTGTCTATTGACTTGTATGGCTCAACACCCTTGCCCATCAGCTCCCAGGAGTGCAAAAGCACCTCGTCACTGAATTTATACCTCAGATACATGGGAAACAGGCAGAATCTGTATCCGACATCGGGATTTGTGCAATCGCCGAACTCGTATATATCAGGCCTTGCAAAGAGGCTTCGGACGTACTGCATGTAATCACGAGAATCAGGGAAAACGCGCGACTCCATGTAAGTGCTTGTTGCTTCCGAGATTGTGGCAGCCTCGGACGACGTCACACCATACATCAGCTGTATCGCGTGATGCAGCTCGTGAGCAGCCGTGGCCTTGGCACCGAGGTATCCGAAATCCTTGTAGGACTGGTAGGCCACATATTTGCCGTAAGTATCTTTTCTTCTGATCGAGTCGGTCGGGCTGAAATTGTTGTCGATTATTATGAACGATGCACGGGTGATTGCATCATCTTCCGGGAATGTGAAGCCATAGACCCCGCCCTCGTCACCATCTTCAAGATTGCCGTCGCCTATATCCTTGAGGTAAATGTCATACTGGTTTGTCCCGCCGTGCATGTTGTCTTTGCCAATATCCATGTAACCCATGGAATCGACTTCCAGGCGGCGGGCGTAATCAAAAAAGCAAGCCATGGAATCGACGAAATCCGGCACACCGTTCTTATTATTGTCTGCCAGGTTCACGGCATGGATTCCTGATGTATCGTAATGAATCAGAAACCGGTTTGACGGGGATGAAATTGATTTTTGAAACAGCGGCCGCCCGGTGCCTGTATCAAAACTTACCTTTCTTTGTATTTTGATCTTCTTGTCTTTCTTCTGCCAGGTGCCGCACCGCAGGTCGTTGCAGAATTCGGAATAGTCGCTTTTGGCCTGCAGGGCCGGCAGATCAGCCAATAAAAAAATTGCAGCAAGAGCTGCAATTAAATAAAATCTTGGGAACATATTCGGAAATTCCTCTTTTTCTATCTGAACATTTCCTTTATCATACCCCAGGTACGTTTGATGCTGTTAATTTTTTGAGTCACGTTCACTGCTTCGCTGTAGCTTCTCGAGTTATCATTGTGAAGCACCTGCACTCGGTACGAGAATTTGCCATCGCCCTGTATCTTGTTGTTCGGCTTGGCACAAGCATCTTTGAAGTAAGGGTTATCATCCACCCACCGATAGCCCGAAGAATTGCCCCTGGCCTTTTCCGTGTGCACGGTTTCGAATTTCTTCCCGCTTATTGATTTTTCTATCACGTAGTTCTGCACGTCGCGCTCGTCAGATCTTCTCCATTCGACAGTGATCCTGCTGCCATCAGAACTGGCGGTCAAATAGTCCAGCACGTTATTGCCCGCGTAAAGTGCAATCACGCAGGACAAAAGCATACATATCAAGACTGTCTTTCTTTTCATACCGCTAAATCACGTATTTAAACAACATTCTAAATATCTTAATATCCTCTTTGTGCTTTAGCAAGCTTCTTTAAAATATTGAAAATCAAGATAGGATACAAATTATTTTTCACCTGTATGAAATTTCTTTTTGATTTTATCCCCCGACAATAAAATATTCCGATTTGTGAATTTTTTATTTGCCTGTTAAGGCAGGATTGCATAGTTTTGTACTCGCTTACGGCGTGTAGCGCAGCCCGGTTTAGCGCACTACTTTGGGGTAGTAGGGGTCGC
>CAZIHB010000542.1:0-1913 GCA_964538535.1 uncultured Hyphomicrobiales bacterium
AACGAGCTGGACGAGTTCACGGGCCTCTTCGAATCAGAAGTAACGGAAGAATTAAAAAACAGGTTCCGGGCGCTGAACTTCAAATTTAAAAAAGCCTTCGAGCTCTTCAACAGCTTCTCGATCTATGCCCAGGGCAACTATCTGAATCCCGAGAGCTTCGATCTGAACGAGATAGCTGCAGCCTGCTTCAATCAATACACAGAGTACGCCGAATTCAACGGCGTGGCCCTCTCGCTGGAGGCCTCTCCCGAGCCGATGATTATCACCGGCGAGAAAAACGGCATAAACGTGGTGCTCAAAATACTGCTCACGAACGCTATCGAGGCCGCGGCCTCGAAGAAATCACTTCCGCGCGAGGTTGTCCTCCGCACGAGCCTCGAGAATGCCTGCATGGTGCTATCCGTGCAGGACAACGGCCCGCTCATCACGGTGGAAAAGCACGCCGAGCTAAGCCCCGTGAACGAGAACGACATACGCGAGGGGCTGATGACGGGCAAGATGATCGCGGAGGCCCACAATGCCGAGCTGAATATCAAAACCACGAAGAACAAGGAGAATGTATTCTACATCAGCTTCCGGCAGAAATAGAATTCATTGATCACGAGAGAATAAATTAGAATGGGAATGCCGGCAAACGGCTGTATTTCAGATTTGACTGAAAGAATTAATACCGTTTTGATAAAATATAAACAAAAAAAAAGCAGGAGCGCGGGTCACCATGTTCCTGCTTTTTTTTATTGAAGATTATTGTGCGGGAAGAGCAAGCATTCCAAAGTGATTGACCGGCTCCGCCCCGTGCCGTTCAAGCCCTCGTCAGGCCTCGCTTTCGGATGTGTTATTCTTGATTACAACCGAGGCCACTATGGAAACCGCGAGCGTGACGGCTATGAAGGCCAGTGAAGCACCGATGGGGATATGCACCATATCCGACAGCAGCATTTTCAAGCCGACGAATGACAGGATCACTGCCAGGCCATAATTCAGGTACCTGAAATAGCGCATGACGTATGAAATTGCAAAGTAAAGCGCCCTCAGGCCAAGAATGGCCATGATGTTCGAAGTATAAACAACGAACGTGTCTTTCGAGATTGCAATAACTGCCGGGATGGAATCCACCGCGAACATGATATCGCTCGATTCTATCACAAGCAGGACAATAAAGAAAGGTGTGGCCATGAGCGTCGAGTTCTTTCTCGTAAAGAACTTGCCGTCATCAAGCTCCGTCGTGACGGGCATGATCTTCCTGAAAAGTTTGATGACAGGATTGCTCTCGGGGTGGATTTCCTTATCCTTGTCCTTAATCATCTTCACAGCCGAGTATATCAAAATGATTCCAAAGACGTAAAGCACCCAGTGGAACTGGTTGATCAGCGTGATGCCGAGGAATATGAACAGCAGCCTCATGACAAGGGCACCGATTATACCCCAGAACAGCACCCTGTGCTGATACTCCGGCGGAATCCTGAAATAGGTGAATATCATCATGAAGACGAAAATGTTGTCCATGCTCAGTGATTTTTCCATCACGTAGGCAGCATAGTATTGCAGGGCAAGCTCGGGGCCGAGCATGATATGGACGAACACGCCGAACAAAAGCGCGAGCGCAATCCACACGGCAGACCAGGCAAGCGCTTCCTTCAGTTTCACCTCGTGAGCCTTTTTATTGAATACGAGCAAATCGAGCGCGAGCAGGATTAAAACGAAAATCCCGAACCCGATCCAGTAATAAATTGATTCCATCTTGCCTCTCAATAGCAAATAAAAATTATCAAAAAAAAAAGACTTTTAGCATAATCCGCGCCCTCGGCGAACCATGCTAAAAGTCTCATTTCCTCCCGTGGGAGGCTATAAAGCCAAGCATTTATATTATGCTGAGATTGTTGACTTTATATTTACAACTACTCCCTTTCATC
>CAZIHB010000543.1:0-1908 GCA_964538535.1 uncultured Hyphomicrobiales bacterium
GGTTGCTGAGAAGGACAGGCCCCCACCACGCCTTGTTCACCCTGACAATCCTGTCGTCAACGTGCAGACCCAGCGCGTGCAGCCTCATACTGGCTTCTTCGCCGGCGTTTATTTCTATAATCCTCAGCTCCCTGCACTCAGGGGCATCAAGAAGGTTTGTTTTGTCCATGCCCGATCGCTTTTTTATAAAAACACACACCAATTGAAGGACGTACAGCTGACAGTAAAATTTAATCGTCCAAAATAATAACTGCCGGCATGGCTGTTTCATGCTTTCCAAAGAGCAATTTTTATTGTTAGCCTCCACTAAAAAACAAAAATAGACAATGCAAAATCAAGAGACAAGAGTATTCCTGCCAATTTATAATATTTAACAATAAATGAGCTGAATTCTAATCGGCTCTCTTGATCAAATTGTGGAAAACTTGGGGGGATTTGTGGATTAATATATTTTGAGGATATAATAAAATGTTTAATTTGCAAATGATGGTGTAGTTGGAATTAGAATTACTGTAAGAACTTAGGCTTGATTATAAAATGAATTTTGTTGATTAAATGCAGTATAAAACTGAGTGCGTCATGCATACTTACAACGAAATAAAATCACAAAGGTCCGACGCCGGCAATGCTTCCGCCGCAAACGGCAAAGCAGCCGAAGAAAATGCCCGGGTAAGGCAAGCTGCCGGCTCATCGGCCGCGCGCGCGCTGCAGATTGACATCGGGGCAGTGCTCGAGCCGATTTCCGAAGGGATCGTAGTTGTGGATGACTGCCTGAACCTGATGTGGTCCAACGAAGCAGCGCAAAAGTATATAAGCAGATTCGATAATATCGTGCCGAAAAACGGCGGCCATGCCGGACGCATCGAGATTGCAAATTTCATCAGGAGAGTGCTGAAAACCGGAAAAAAATCGACAATGATAAGCAGCCAGACCCTGGACGGAAAAACCGGCTACATTGAGATTACAGCTTATAAAACCGGCCTCGGGGCCACAATCACGATCATTGACATCACCGAGCGGCAGCTCGAAGAAAATTCCTTCCGCGATTCGGAGCAGAGCCTCAGGAGCCTGATGGCGTTCAAGGATAAATTTTTCTCGCTGATCACTAACGATATTAAGCAGCCGCTGGCGGCCTTCATCGGGCTGACGAACGTGCTCGTGATGGATTTCAAGAGCCTGACAATCTCCGAGATGGCCGGGATGGCCAACTTGCTTTTCGAATCCTCATCAAGCCTGAACAAGCTCTTCGAGAATCTCTTAGATTGGGCTGTGATGCAGAACGAGAGGCTGCTTTTCAATCCAGAGAAGATATATTTGAGCGAAATAGTTGACAACAACCTGAAACTGCTTTCGATAGTCGCGGGCAGGAAGGAAATTGCCATTGAAAACAGAATTGATGCCGGTGCCTGCCTAAACGTCGATTTGCACCTGCTGAACACCGTGCTTCGGAATCTGATAACAAATGCCATCAAATACACACATCCGGGCGGGCGCGTCAGAATATGTTCCGTGGAAGAAGATGATTATGTAAGCATAATCGTGGTTGATAACGGTGTTGGGATGAACAAGGGCGATATTGCCTCACTGTTCGATATGAAGAAGAAAAATCCTGCACCCGGCACTGCCAACGAACAAGGGGCAGGGCTCGGCCTCGTTCTCTGCAAGGAGCTGCTTGACCGCTATGGTGCCGATATTATTATCGAAAGCAGGAAAAATACCGGTACGAGGGCCACGATACGCTTCAATAAAGTATTTCATCCGCTTCAGTAACAGTTGCGTCCGGCGCAAAAAGTTGTGGAGGCGTTGATGCCAGCGCCTCCACTTTTTAATTAAACAAACGGGCCGTTGCCTGCTTATTGCGCGAGTATCGCCTTCAGCCTTGCTCTTTCGGCACTATTGACTGAAGTG
>CAZIHB010000544.1:0-1887 GCA_964538535.1 uncultured Hyphomicrobiales bacterium
TACTTGGCCGGCTTGCCGATGATGATCTGGGAAACATTGTTTTTCCTGGCAATTTCGAGTAGCCCGTTCACGAGGTCGGTGTTGGCGGTCGTTATCACATCGGCCCCCAGCTCCTGGGCCAGCCGGAGGTTTTTCTCGAGCTGAATGCTGTATTTCTCGTCGAATGCCGTGTCGGTGCGGACGTAAACCGCGAACCACTTTGTTTTAAGTGAGTATGCAATCCTTCTCGTCCATCGTATCAGATCGGATGAAAATGGGCTGGCCCCTATGGCCACGAGTATTTTATCGCCTGCCTTCCACGGGCCGGCGATATTTTTCTCGCTCATGTAGTCCACGAGGTCACTTTCCACTTTCTCGGCAGTAAGGCGCAAAGCCATCTCCCTGAGCGAGATCAGGTTGCCCGGCTTGAAGAAATTCTGCGCTGCAAGGCCGGCCATGCCGGGCGTGTAAACTTTTCCCTCGGCAAGGCGCTTCAGCAGCTCGTCGGCAGGCAGATCTATCAGCTCGATGTCATCTGCCAGCTCGATCACGGAGTCGGGCAGGGTTTCTTGCACTGCCACACCTGTGATTTGCTCCACCGTCTTGCTTCGGCTTTCAATATGCTGCACGTTCAGCGTAGTGAAGACGTTTATCCCGCTCTCCAGCAGCTCTATGATGTCCTGATAGCGCTTGCTGTGCTTCGTGCCTGGCACGTTGGTGTGGGCCATCTCGTCCACGAGTATAAGCTCGGGCCTGAGTTCCAGCGCCCTTTCCAGGTCAAATTCTTCAAGCTCGATGCCTTTGTATTTGATTCTTTTCCGCGGCAGCAATTCAAGGCCGTTCATCAGCTCGGCAGTCTCTTTCCGGCCGTGAGTTTCTATCAGCCCCACAAGCACGTTGTGCCCGCCGCCCACTGCATCTTGTGCCTGCTGCAGCATTGCATAGGTTTTGCCGACTCCGGCGCACATTCCGAAGAATATCTTCAGCTTGCCCCGGCTCTGCCTGCGTTCCGCGGTTTCGATTTCTTTCAGTATTTCATCGGGACTTTTCACTTTCCTGCTCGTCCAGTTTCAGGTTAAGCAATAACACGTTTACTCTTTTCTCTCCCAATATAAATAAATCGGGTGATTCGACGGATTTTTTGATCATTTCCATTAATTTTCTTTTTTGCGCTTCATCAAAACCTCTGGCTTTTGCGACGCGGCCCGCCTGGAAATAGGCCGCTTCGGGGGAAATATGCGGATCGGCACCGCTGCCCGATGCAAAGAGCAAGTCCCGCGGCATGCCGGATGGAGCGATATTGCCGTGGTATTTCCTTATTGTGTCCACTCGCGCATCGAATTGCGCCTTGAACTTCTTACCCACCGGACTGAGATTGCTGCCGCCCGAGGGCACGGGGTTGTACCCGATGGCCGAGGGCCGCCCCCAAAAGTACTTCTCCGAGGCAAATTGCTGCCCGATCAATTCCGAACCGATCGTCTTGTTGCCCCTGATTATCATTGAGCCATCGGCTTTGGAAGGAAAAAATACGCGGGCAAAGCCCGTCACCATCAGTGGATAGACTATGCCTGTGATCAGCGTCATGAACACCAGCATCTTCAATCCCGTTTTTATATTTTTCATCTCGGCACCTTCTATTATTTCTCGTGTATATAATAAATAATCACAGCAGCGTGGTCATCCGGCATCATCATACAATGCCAAGGAAATTAATTATGAGGTCGATAAGTTTGATTCCCGCGAAAGGCACGAGCAGCCCGCCGAGCCCGTAAATAAATATATTCCTGCGCAGCACGGATGACGCGCTCTTTGCCTCGTATTTCACACCCTTCAGCGCGAGAGGTATAAGCGCGACGATTATCAGCGCGTTGAATATCACGGAGCTGAGTATAGCGCTCTCGGGGCTTG
>CAZIHB010000545.1:0-1876 GCA_964538535.1 uncultured Hyphomicrobiales bacterium
GGCCTTGTCCGGACTATGAAAGGGCAGAATAAGTACCGGGAATTACTCACATTCGTGGAAAAAAGGCTCGAGAGGAAAAAATCCGGTGAGGACATGAATGTGCTGGCCGAATTGCAGTGGCGTCTCGGCGATGTCAATAAGGCAAATGAAACTTGGGAAGCAGCCTTGAAGCTCGAGTCTGATTCACCTCAGATATATCTGTCCGTGGCACAATCCCAGGTTTCGCTGCAGCTTGCCGACAAGGCTGTCGCAACACTCAGAAAGGGCAGAAGCCAGTTGAATAATCCTTACCTCTTCGCCGATGAATTAAGCCGGTTATACATTGGGCAGGGAAACTACAAGAACGGGGCTGATGAAGTATTGATATTACTGAAGGAATCCGGCAATCTGGCGATGGCGCAGGGCCGGCTTTATGCCTTGATGAGCAATGACGAAGCCATTGCATACCTTTCCGGCCGGCTGAAAGAAATTGCGGAGAACAATAGCTCGAACGTTGGAATTCAAGAGCTGTTCGCATGGTTTCTTAAAACTTCGGGCAAGCTCGATAAAGCACTCGATATTTATGTCAGGATTGATAAGCTGAAGAAAAGCACCGGAAGAGATATTTTAGTTTTTGCTGACAACGCGCGAAGTGAAGGTTTTTATGATATTGCATTGAAGGCGTACTCGTTGATCATAGAGATGGGGAAAAACAATCCATACACACCGACAGCAATCTATGGCTACGCGCGTACGCTTGAGCAAAAATTTCAGCAAAAGGATGGAATGCCGAAAGCCCAGGCCGATGAAGTGATCGAAATGTATAGAAAAATAATCAGGGAATTCCCGAAATCAAGCCACGAATACGACGCAAGGCTCAGAATAGCCACAATATATTTTGACGAGTTGAGAAACCCGAAGGATGCAATAGCAGAACTCGGAATCATTTTGAAAAATTATCCCGGTAATTTGTCCGGAATCCAGGCAGCACTGAAGCTGGGAGAAATATACGTTGCCTCGGAGGATCTGGATAACGCCGAGAAGGCTTATTCATCGGTGCTGAAATACGAAAAGCAATATGGCGAGGAGGCGGACAAAGCCAAATTTGAGCTTGGAGACATCCTGCTATACCGGGGTAACATTGATTCAGCCCGTGCGGTCTATAGCTCATTAGCTTCCAGGACTCAATCGGGCGTTGCAAATGATGCGCTGAATAAAATGATACTTCTCGAGCAGAACAAAGATCTCGTGAGAGGATTGCAGCTATTCGGGCAGGCCGAGCTGAAAGAAATAAACAAAAGAAACACAGAGGCTGAGAGCCTTTACGGCGAGATAATGAAAATTGCCGCCGGTTCTGACCTTGCGGAAAGATCAGCCATAAAGTACGCGCAATTGGAAATTGCTGTCAAGAATTATGCGAAAGCGATCGAGCTGCTTAAAGCAATCGGGGATGACAATCCTGATTCCATATTTATGGATTATTCTCTTCTACTTATGGGGGATTGCTACAATGAGCAAAAAAACAGGGAAATGGCTCTAAAATGCTATACTCAGCTTTTAACTTCATTTCCCAAATCAATATACTTAAACGAAGCCCGTGCAAAGATTAGGGCTTTGAGGAATGATAAAATCTAATTATTCCTCTTCTTCATCATCAAAATCGTTATCTTCCCAAGGGAGATTGATTTTGATTGGAATTCCTTTCGGTACGGTAAAGTTCATGGTTGGCTTAAGGTGATGAATCAGGTACATTTCCACACCTGTTCTTTTCACGGCAGACACTTCAGCCCAACTTACTTTTACGCCCAAATGCGAAAAAGCCTGTATCGAGAGTTCTTTTTTGATTTTTTCAAGGCGTTCTTTAATCTTTCCATGGCCGACGAGCAGCACTTTTATT
>CAZIHB010000546.1:0-1875 GCA_964538535.1 uncultured Hyphomicrobiales bacterium
TTCCAGCCTGTATTTGTCGTTCAATCTCATGGAATACCTGTCTTCCCCTTCGAGCGCTTTAAATCTCGCTGACTTGTCCTTCCAGATGTCGTATATGTCCTCTGCCGCCATTATCATGTTTATTCTCAGAAAAAACTTCCCGAGTATGTTTTTCGTCAGCCTGTATTTTTTTGATTTACCCGTTTCGTAGAGTTTCAGCAATTCTTTATCATTTATTTCGACTTCCATGCTTTGCAGCTGCCTTGCATATTCGGCTATAATGATGATTCAACCACAAACACTGCCAAGAATAATTCCGCTAATTTCTATCATCAACATAACAAAATATTGTTGGAATATCAAACAAAAATATAACCTTCCAGGTTATAGTACGATTTAGCAATATATATATTACCTGCTTTGTTTTATGCCGCTTATAAGCATTATTCCGCTAATTTTCTTTCCGACTTCCCTGAGCTATAAATTTTACTCAAATCACCGCTTATTATATTCTTTTTTTATTATCCGATAACAGGTATTTTTGTTCGTCTTGTCAATTTTGTTCGTGCAGGCTCGTGTTAACTGATATTTCGGGTTGAGTGGTATAGGAATGTTAAGAACAGTATGAAAAATAAAAACACGCCCACAAAAGCCGTCGATTCGGCCAGGACAGGCGACAAGCTTTCCCTGAGCATGCTGCTGCCCCTGACGCTCTCCAATGCCCCGCTTTATCCCGACAAAGCGGCTTTGAAACGCCTGCTTGAAGGCATCAAAAGCGTTCATCTCGATATGAGTGGCATCGATAGTTATGATTCATTCCTTGTAATATACATTAACAGCATTAAACAGATCTGCGCCGATGCCGAAATTCAGCTTGAGATAAGCGGAATGACCGATGATGTCTCGCGCTTCATAGCAATATTAACGCCAAAGGCGGAAATTAAAGCCCAGGCACCTCAGGCAGGCTTTTTCTATCGATACATGGAATATATTGGCAGCGCCGTACTCGTTATGCTGCAGGACGGCTTCAAATTCGTGGAATTCACGGGAGACATGCTGGCCAAGCTGCTGAAAGCATTGATCAAACCTTCGACGGTGCGCTGGAAGGAATTTCCATTTCACTTCATGCGGGCGGGAGTCAATGCCGTGCCTATCACTCTGCTGATCCTCTTTCTGCTTGGCGTGATCACGGGCTATCAGGGTGCACTGCAGCTATCGAAATTCGGTGCCGACAAATTCATCTCTGCCCTGATCGGAATTTCGATCACTCGCGAACTTTCCCCGCTCATGGTGGCTATTCTCGTCGCGGGCAGGTCGGGCTCGGCTTATGCCGCGGAGATCGGCACAATGAAAGTATCCGAGGAAGTGGACGCCCTCACATCGATGGGGTTCAACACGATGCAATTTCTCGTGATGCCAAGGGTGCTTGCCGTCGTGCTGGCTATGCCCATACTTACAATAATCTGCGACATTGCCGGAGTGGCCGGCGGGCTGCTGGCCTCAATATCGACGCTCGACGTAACTGTCTCGAGCTATATCAGTGGTATTCAGACAGACGTGGCTATTCTTGACGTCGTGACCGGCCTGTTCAAAAGCATGGTTTTCGGCGGGCTGATCGCCGCTGTCGGGTGTTTCCGCGGGCTGCAGGTTTCAGGCGGTGCCGAGAGCGTCGGCAGGTTCACGACTGCCTCGGTCGTCACGGGTGTCTTCCTGATTATTTTTTGCGATTCCATATTCACCTTCTTGTTCCAGTCTCTCGGGATCTGATATATGCCGGGCAAACCTGTCATAGAGATAAAAAACCTATCCAAGAGCTATGGTAAGCGCCTGATCTGGGAGAATGTCTCTTTCGATGTGTATCCGGGCGAAATCATCTGCATCGTGGGCGGGAGCGGA
>CAZIHB010000547.1:0-1866 GCA_964538535.1 uncultured Hyphomicrobiales bacterium
CGGAAATTATCTCGCTATTGATAATTTTATTAAAGCTCTTCCCGCCGTTCTGCGTCGAATATATCGCCCCGTCATAATTCGAAACGAGCATCCTATCGGGGTTGGAATAATCAATAAGGCACTCCATGCCGTCGCCGGACCACACCCTGGACCATGACCCATCCTTAAGCAGCGTGGTGCCATTATCCTGTGCGCCGGCTATAATCATGTCAGGATTGGTTTTTGATACGCCTATACGATAGAACTGAGTGATAGTAAGCCCATTGGACGCATCTGACCATGAAGTCCCATTGTTTTCGGTATAATTAATACCGCCGTCATTGGTCGAATACAGGCGCTTGCCCGAGGGGCTGAACCTTAGGTCGTGCTGATCGGCATGAACGAAATTCCTGCCGAACCCTCCGTACCAATGGGTCAGCATATCAAAAGAGGCACCGCCGTCGCCCGAGTGCCAGATATTCACGCCGCCAATATATATTTCATTTGAATATATAGGGTTGACAGCCAGGCAAAGATCGTACTGCCCCTGCCCTTTATTGTCTCCTCCCTGCCCGGTGTACCATCCCAGTGGATTGTAGCCCAGGGAGTTGACGTCCGACATTGTAGTCCAGCTTTCGCCGGCATCATCAGACATCACCAGGGAATAGAAGCCCAAAGTCCCTCTTTGCGACGCCAGGCCATAGATAATATTAGGATCACCGGGCGTCACCTCGATAGCTATACGAAGCGAGCTGTTGATGGTTGTTTTCACTTTCCAGGTCTCGCCACCGTCAGTGGATTTGGAAATAGTATTGTTTCCGCCCCAGGAAAAGGTAGATGCATAGAGCACGTCCGGATTGTCGGGTTTAATTTCCATATCGATGTAGAAGTTGTCCTTTGCAACTTCCTTCCATGTGTCCCCGCCGTCAGAAGTCTTGAATATCCCCTCGTTGGTCGCGATCCAGACAATATTGGGATTCTCGGGATGAACGATCACCCTGCTGATTATTTTCCTGTATTCAAGCAGCTTGCTGTAATTAGTTGCTTTCCAGGTCGCCCCGCCGTCAGTGGACTTCACCAGCCCGACCGAGTAATAGGTTTGCGAGGAGCCTGCCGAGCCGTCATTATCGCCCGTTGCCACGTAGATGATATTCGTGTTCGAATTGGATATTGCTATATCTGATACACCGAGTGCAAGAAAGTCCGTGAACGGGAACCGCGACCAGTTCTTACCGGCATCTTTCGAGCGCCATAAACCACCGCCCGCCGCGCCGATCCAGATATCATTCTCGTCCTCGGGATTGAAACGGATCACGTTGATTCTCCCCAATCCCTGCTCATTCTTCGAGCCCGCCGGCTGATTTGTCGGGCCGAGCGATTTCCACGCCACACCCTGAATCTTCGGATCCTTGGATTCTTTCTGCCTGAAGCCGTTGAAGTCTTCCGATATTTTCATGTCATTCGGAAATTCTCCGCTTGGCCATGTCCTTTTTTTCCAGAAATATTCCCATCTTTTGAATTGTTTCCAGCCTTTTCTTTCTTTTATCGGCTGGCCTTCCCATAACTTTTCACGCTCAGTCTTGATATCGTTGAAGTTGGGCAACTTTTTCATGTCTGAGGATATTTTATTTTCCTGGCCGAACAAAGCACCGCTGATCATCACGGTTAATGTCGCACCAAACAAGATGTTCCGAAGGCATTTTTGCATATTTACATTTCTTCCGGATAAACGAATAAATTTCTTCAATTAAGCTGTTAACCAATACAGATTGTTAAGACACGGCATAAGATATAAAAGTTACATAATACGTACAAAAATACTGAAATAATTCGGGGAAAACGAGTAAATTGTATCGAGTCTGCGTAATAAATATATATATGTCATAA
>CAZIHB010000548.1:0-1866 GCA_964538535.1 uncultured Hyphomicrobiales bacterium
AAACAAAAAAAATTACTCTCTGCTCGGTATTGACGGTTTCACGTATCAGCCAAACATCAGGATGATAGTGAAGTATCTTGGATACGAGGAGCAGAACGGCGAGATACTGCCATATAAAATTGAAAGAATGACCCCGATGGGGCCTGAGACGATTTATCTTGAGAAAGTTGAGTTCAATCCGGCGGTCAGCGACAGCATTTTCAGAAGGAAAAAATAGGGTGGCCGAATTGAAAAGTGTTATGATATTCTTTATTGCTCTCGCAATGTTGACGGGCTGCGCAACGGGTGGCAAGCCACCTTTACCTCCGCCGAAGAACGCCCGGGAAGTGGCTGAAAGGTGCTTGCAGGCTTATGGTGGAACTGATAAATTTGCTTCTATCAAATCATGGACATTCAAGGGTGAAATCAATGATGTGGATGGCAACAGGATGCCCTTCAGATTTTATTCGAAAGAGGGAGACAAGCTGAGGCTCGAGCTTACCATAAGCGGTAAAACAATAATCTTGGCAAGTGACGGAAAGAGGTATTGGAATATCAACCCGATGAGCGGTATCACTAAAGCAGAACCAATGCCAAAGCAGGGAATTGAACAGGCCGAGCAGGTGCTTAGGCTGATCAAGGGGCCATTGATGGGGTATGAAAGTGATAGTCTCTCACTTTCACTAAGCTCTGATACTATCTTTAACGGTAAGCCATATTTCGATCTTGTCATGGCTTCAAAGGATGCCGACACGATGCATCTCTATATTGATAAAAATGAGTTTTTTATTGACAGGGCCCGCCAAAAGGCCTCTTACAAAGGTCATGACACTGAAATCGAAATGTTCTTCAAAGAAAGGATTGTTGCCTCCGGATATATCATCAGCACTTTAACTGAATTGCGTTCCGGCGGTAACATGGGGGCCTATACCAGAATATTTGACATTCTTGCCGATACCGACGTGCCCGACAGTATGTTCGAAATGCCTTGAACCTGGCGGGACAACAAACTAAAATATTCAAAAAAAAAATCAGTGCCGATTAAGAGCACTGATTTTTTTTTGTTAAAACTATCTGCCTGCCTTTTCGAACTCGATGTTGAGAAACCATCCAACCCTGTCGCCGCCAAGCAACCAGGCAAGGCATTTGGCAATTTTCTGCATGCCCGGGCTGAATCTGCCAAGGCGGTCATAATAGGACAACGTGGGATAGACACGCACATTGACGACGGGCCTGTCTTTCAGCATAGCACGTATTTCGCTCCTTGTATAAGCTTTCGTGCCAATGCTTTCCATGTGGTTCCATAAAATATCTGCAACTGATTTCCAGGGCCTAAATTTCAGCAATGCATGTTTCACCCAGAAAAGCCACGCAAGGAGTGACCTGCGGTGGTAAATCATGATTTTTGCCTTGCCGCCGGGTTTGATCACTCGAATAATCTCGTTAAGGGCCTTCTCGGTGTTTGGTGTGTGATGAATCACTCCCCAGCTGTATGCAAGGTCAAAATAGTCGTTCTCAAAAGGAAGATTCTCCGAATCGCCAACCTTGATCTCCTCGGCCGCCAGACCATAGAGTGAAAGCCGCTCATGCACGTGGTTGACAGCTTCCTCAGTAAGGTCGATACCATATGCTTTCGCGCCGGCCCTGACCCATTGAAGAAAATCAGTGCCAGCTCCAACGCCAATTTCCAGCACTTTTTTATCCCTGAACCTGGTAAATTGTGCCAGCGAGAATATTTCGGGTTGAAGCGCATAGCGTGTTTCTTCGATTTCTTCGAAGTATTCCTTTGTAAATCTCTCTTTATCAGTCAGGTGCGTCCCGCAGGTCCAATTGTTCCAGAAGTCTTTCACCTGTCCTTTCATTTCCGGGTTGTCAGCCATAATCTCT
>CAZIHB010000549.1:0-1865 GCA_964538535.1 uncultured Hyphomicrobiales bacterium
GCACCTCCGTCCTCTGCAGGTGGCGCACTTCTGTGGCGATCTTCTCGAGCATCGATCCGATAAGTGCAATGGAAGTGAGGAATTCAGCGTGCCTGTCGCGCTGGATCACCTGTGTCGTGATGGCAGCGTGGTGCAGTCCGAGCTTCTCGCACACGTGTTCTTCCACCTTCGGGCTCAAGTGTTCGAATGTTCCCACCGCTCCGTTAATCTTGCCTGTTGCAGCCTCGTCGAGGGCAGCGCTGAATCGCCTGATATTGCGGTTGCACTCGTCCAGCCACAGGGCGAATTTGAGGCCGAATGTCATCGGCTCGGCATGAATGCCGTGGCTCCTGCCGATGCAGGGCGTGTATTTGAATTCCTTTGCCCTGCGAGCCAGCACAATTTTCAATTTATTCAGATCGTCGAGAATGATCTCGCCTGCCTGTTTCATCTGCACGGCAAGGCAGGTATCGAGCACGTCGCTGGAAGTCATGCCGAGATGAATGAAGCGCGATGGTTCGCCGACATATTCCTCGACGTTTGTGAGGAAAGCGATAATGTCGTGCTTTGTTGTCAGCTCGATCTCGCTGATCCTTTCCACCCTGAAATCGGCTTTTTCCCTGATGGTTTTAACTGCTTCGGCCGGGATAAGCCCAAGTTCAGCTTGCGCTTCGCAGGCCAGAATTTCGATTTCGAGCCAGATCCTGTATTTATTTTCTTCTTCCCAGATTTTTCCCATCTCGGGCCGCGTATAACGAGGTATCATGCTAACTCCGTATATTTATTGTAAATAATCGAATAATTAATTTTATAACAGGCCTCAAATATTCAGGTGCTTCATCGCGGTCTTCGGGGTGAAATCCTGAAGATAAAGTGGCGTGTACTCTGCGGCAGGAGTGAATATTCCACGGTTGTACAGCTCGAAGGCGAGCGCACCCGTCTGCCCGGCGCTCAGGGTGGCGAGCACTCCGGAGTGGGCAGGGTCGTCAATGGCGCCCGGGCCGCAAAGCAGGGCGCCCGAGGCAGCCATCCGCAGGCTTTCGATGCCCGTGCAATTAATTTCCCCGCACGGGCTGCCGGCCGGATCAAACTCCTGCCAGTAATAGTTTTCCCTGTATGAGTCTATCACGGGTATAATTTTTTTCTTGTTCATGGCCCCGGCCGGCCTGACAGCTGAATATGCGATTGCCGAGAGCGTGGGCACGGCAATGAGCCGCGGTGAATCGGCGAAGCAGAGCCCTTTTGCTATGCTGCCGCCTATTCTCAGCCCGGTGAACGAACCCGGGCCCGAAGAAACAGCAACCGCGGAAATATCCTCGAAGCCGAGCTCAAGATCGGCCATTATCCTGCGCACGAACTCGGAGGCAAGCTTATCATGAAGGCCGCTGCCATAGGTGAAGCATTCGGCTCTTTTCAATCTGTCCTCGTGCAAGGCCACGGAGCACGACATTCCCGTGGTTTCAATTGAAATAATTCTCACGCACTGCCCAGCCATAATTCCTTCCCGGGAATGTTACTTAAAATTTCCGCAAAATTACGGAATTTAAGCTTATGCCGGGATTAAATTTTGGCTCATTCTTCGTGGCAGGTTTCAAGGGTTTTCTTTATCCTCCAGAGCACTTCCACGGCGTTTTCCCTTTGCCCGAGCATCACTTCGAGCAGCAGCCTGGGGCCCGACTGCGCGAGCTTTGCCCCGTTAAGCCCGGAAATGAAATCGGCTATGACGGGAAATCCCTTCTCGTAAAATTCTTTGTTTTCCGATGGCGGGAACTCGGCTATCATCTTCCCTTCCTTCACAACGACGCGCGTGAAGCCCGTGCCGAGCGCGGCCACTCTGATTTTCACTGCAAAGATGAGCTCTTTTGCTTCCCGGGGAAGCTTGCCGT
>CAZIHB010000550.1:0-1864 GCA_964538535.1 uncultured Hyphomicrobiales bacterium
GAGGCTTCTTTTTGGAAGAAAGTCCTCAGGGTCGGCAGGAAAGTCGGGCTTAGAATCGTAGAGAAAGCTCTCATTCTCTATTACACGATGAAAGACGAAGAGACTCCGAAATGGGCAAAAACCGTAATTATGGGCTCACTTGGGTATTTTCTCTCCCCGATAGATTTTATTCCTGATTTAACTCCCATTCTCGGCTACACGGATGACTGGGCTGTACTTCTCGCCGCTTTTTCCGCGGTGGCGCTTCATATTAAAGACGAACATAAGTTATTGGCACTGAAAAAAATAAAAGAATGGTTCGAATAAAAAAAATCACCCCTTGCTGTTCAAAACGGTAAGGGGTTTTTCTTTTTTGGGCAATGCTCAGTTATGTTTTTTAATTTTCAGGTTCCAATAAAAAAGCATTGTGCTTTTAGTGCAAAGCAATGGATTTACGCCACGATCAGAGCATCCCCGATCTCTTCCTCAGGAACCATTCAATGCCCAGGAGCGTGATCGCCGCACCCAGTATCCACGCGAGGTTCCACAATGCAAATTCTTTTCTGACAGTCACACCGCGGGTCTTAAATTTCTTATTATCCAATATCTCCTTTATAACTTTCCCTGCATCGGCAGGAAAGAAGAACCTGCCTCCCGTCCTTTTTGAAATCTCGCTCAGCAGCGGATAGTTCATCGTGAGATTCGAGTACTCCAGCGAGAGCTCGCCAATAGTGAACCTGCCGTTGTCTGTGCCAAGTTTCCTGCTGCCCTGATCAGCGGCACCTATAAATGAATAATCACCGGCCTGAAGCCCCTCGATGGAATTGTAGTACCTTCCGTTGCCGATGTTGGTCAGAATCAGATCGCGCGACTGGCCGCCGCCGGTTACCTTCACATACACCTTGGCATTATCTATCGGCGTCATGGCAGCATCATACACCTGCCCGATGAATTCAACCTTCTCGCCGAAACCGTAGAACTTCTTGGTTGTTTTGATGCTCACGTTTTTATTTTTTTCAGATACGGAAAGCCATTTAACCGAATTATTTACAAAAAGATCATATAAATCCTGAGTATTTGTCCGCCCTTTTGAAACTTCCTCGGCATATCCGATCAGCTTCCACCTGTAGAGGCCGTATCCGAGCACGGCAACGGATTTCTGCCCCTGGAACGTTCTTGTGAGTATAAGGGGTTCCGCCATAGACACATTATTGAATTTATGCCTCATCACCACTTCGCTTTCGGGCTTCACCCTTACGAACAATTCGTTTCGGTATAGTGGCGGAAGGTTGTTCCAGGCCTTCATGTCCTCGTCGCTGCCGCTGATACGAAGCAGCGGGCTGGAAAGATTTTCAGCTTTCACATCGGGCTGGGCATAGTACTCATTCGGCTTGAACGAGGCCATCGAGAATGGCAGGTAGGGCTCAAGTGCTTTTAGCTTTCCGTAATCAACCTGCTTTCCGGCGAGAAACCAGATCGGTTTACCACGCTCGCATTCATTTTTGATAAGCTGGATTACGCTTTGCGGCGTTGAGTTTATCGGGAAGTTTATCAGCACGATCATTTCGCTTGAACTGAGCTCACTCTGAGTTGGCTGATCATAGAAATCAGCCCCGCTCTTCTGTATGAATGTCTTAATCTCAACGCCTTTCTCGAGCGAGAGTGACTGCTTGAGGAATGAAACAGCCGATCCGGGGGCGCCCGCGAGTATGGAAATTTTTCTCTTGTTCTTCAAAACTCGCACGTATTCGTTGGCAATGTTGTTTTTCCCGGTAATTTCCTTGCTGACGGCACGCACGGAGACAGTAAGTTTCCTGATTCCTTCCTGCTTTGGCAGATATTCAAACATCAAGGGGTAAGCGTCTCTGTCGGGCACAATCATCAC
>CAZIHB010000551.1:0-1863 GCA_964538535.1 uncultured Hyphomicrobiales bacterium
CACAGAGAGCAAATGCCTTCTGGACACGTTGTTCCAGCATCCGGGTGCCACTCCCGCGATAATCGATTTCGCTTATCCGAATCCTTTCAGGCCGGAAGATGACGAGGCGCTGTTCATTCCTGCCCCGAAAGGAGCAAAATTGGGTGAAAGCGCGAAGCTGCGCGTTTATAATGCCGAGATGCAGAAGATATTTGCCGAAGAATTGAAATTCAGCCTCGTATCAAAAAGCTCGAATCTTGTTCTTGTCATTAACAGGAAGGATTTGCTCAAAAAGCTCTCGGCCGGGGTATATATATACGAGCTGGAAGACGGTGATGACGTTCAGCTCGGCAAATTTGCAGTAGTTAACTGACGGTGCCCATGAACGATGTAAAAATTTCGCTCAGCAAAATATGCAAAAGTTATGACGGCCGGCAGAAAGTGCTTCATGACGTCAGCCTCGAGGCAGAAAGCGGTATTGTGTGGGGAATCACCGGCCAAAACGGAGCGGGCAAATCAACTTTGATCAAAATTATCGCAGGCCTGCTGCGGCCGAGCTCGGGAATACTCAGGCTCGATGCCGGCGGGCAGAAAATCCCCGAAAGCGGCTATTTCCGGCACTGTTCGCTCGTGGCGCCCTATCTGGTGCTCTATGAAGAATTCACGCCGCTCGAGCATCTCAGCGCGATTGCAGCGCTAAGGGGGCAGGCTCCGGACAATGAATTGAATCAGGAAAACCTCGAAAAACTTAAATTGTTCAGGCACCGCAACAGGCAGATAAAGGAATTCTCGAGCGGGATGAAGCAGAGGATGAAATATGCCCTGGCGCTGCAGAACCGCAGCGAGGTGCTCCTGCTGGACGAACCGGCAAGCAATCTTGACGCGGAAGGCACCGGGCCTGTGCACCAGATCATCAGGGAGCATTCGGAAAGTGGAGGCATCGTGATTATCGCCACAAACGACAAAGCTGATAAAGAGCTTTGCTCGGGTATAACCAGCCTTGGGCGCACGAGTATTTAAACTTCAACCTGCCTGCCTGAAAGCACCTTATTTATTTTTTCCTTGAGTGTGGACGCAATAAAAGGTTTGATAATATAATCATCCACGTTGGCATTCATGGCTTCAACCACGTTTTTTTTATCGTTCATGGAAGTAAGCATAATAATTGGCAACTTCTGAAATCTGCTGTTCCTGCGTAGTATCCTGACTAGCGTGATGCCGTCCATGACAGGCATAAGCCAGTCGAGCAGCATCAGCCCAATATCGTTATACTTAAGCACTTCAAGGGCTTCCCCGCCGTCGGCAGCCTCCATAATGTCGCTGAATCCTATATCATTAAGTGTGTGAGACAGGACTTTTCGCATTATCGCAAGATCATCGACAATCAGGACTTTCATTATGTCGCCATATTTATGATCAAGATATATAGCAGTATAAACAAATTTGCACATAAAAAAAAGCCGATTTGTATAAAGTACAAATCGGCATTATCAAAAACCAAATTTAAGTTAGCAATTTTTATGCTGTGCATCAACAACGGCAATTGCCGTCATGTTCAAAATGTCCTGTTCTTCCACTCCACGCTGGATCACGTGAACTGACTTCTGCAGCCCGAGAAGGATCGGTCCGATGAGGTGCGCGTCGGCAATGCCGTGCAGAAGCTTGTAGGTGATGTTGCCAGCATCCAGATTCGGGAAAACCAGCACGTTCGCGTCGCCTTTCAGATTGCAGAACGGGAATGTTTCCTTTGCAACGGTCGGTTCGACGGCAGTGTTGGCCTGCATTTCGCCATCAACTATCAGCTCTGGGTCGCGCTTTTTGATGATTTCAAGCGCTCTTCTCATTTTGCATGAGGATTCGCCTTCGGCCGAGCCAAAGTTGCTA
>CAZIHB010000552.1:0-1861 GCA_964538535.1 uncultured Hyphomicrobiales bacterium
GCGGCGAAGCACAACAACGTGATGGTGGTAGGCGACGATGCCCAGAGCATTTACCGTTGGCGCGGTGCCGACATTCGCAATATTCTTGATTTCCAACGCGATTATCCATACGCGAAAGTCGTGAGGCTCGAGCAGAACTACCGCTCCACGAAAGTCATCCTTGCAGCTGCAGACAGCGTCATCCGAAACAATCGCAACCAGATCCCCAAAAAGCTCTGGACGGAAAATCCCTCCGGCGAACCAATCGACGTCATTGCTTCAATGGACGAGCGCGAAGAAGCTGAGCGAGTCGCCGAGATAATCAGGTCAAAAATTCGCGGAGACTACTCGCTTAATGATATTGCTGTTCTATACCGCACGAACGCTCAGTCCCTCGCTCTCGAGAACACGCTGCGCAGATCGGGACTGGCTTACGTTATTATCGGCGGTGTATCTTTCTATAAGAGGAAAGAAATAAAAGATGTGATTTCGTATTTAAGGATTTTGGTGAATCCAAAGGACGACGAATCGATACTCAGGATCATTAACGACCCGCCGCGGGGGCTTGGCCAGACTTCTCTCGACCACCTGAAGCGGTTCGCCAGGGAAAGAAGGGTATCCCTGCTCTCAGCTTTCCGCAGGGCCGATGAGAATCATAACCTCCAAAAAAGAGCCATAAAAGCAGCAATGGAATTCAACAATTTCGTGGTGCAGCATATCTCCCTGAAAGAAGGCGGACAGCCGCCCTCACAGCTCGTGGCTGACTACATTGATAAATCCGGCATGCCGGCAATGTATAAAGACATCGGCACTGATGACGCTCTGGACCGCTGGAATAATATCCAGGAATTGATTTCCGACGTGCAGCAGTTTTTCCGGCATGACGCCTCTGCCACACTCGAAGACTACCTTCAGCAGGTTTCCCTAATATCCGACGTTGACGAGAAAAACACCGAGAAAAATAAACTAACTTTGATGACACTGCATGCTGCAAAGGGCCTCGAATTTCCGGTCGTGATCATCACCGGAATGGAACAGGGACTTTTTCCACTTGCCAAGGCCGAGCTCCACACGGAGGAAATCGAGGAGGAGCGCAGGCTTTTCTACGTGGGGATCACGCGTGCCAAGGAAAAATTATATATAAGCTACGCCAAGAGCAGGAGCAGGTTCGGCGACACATCTTTCCAGGCCCCCTCGATGTTTCTGAAGGAACTGGATCAATCTTTGCTTGGAGGCGACTTTCAACCCGCCCCCAGGCCCGCGGCATCTCCTGCCCCACAGCGGGCCGCGCACAGGCAGCCCGCACGACCGAGCCAATATTTCAGCGACATGGATAACGCGAACTATAACTATTCGCAGATACCCAAGGCTGAGATCAATCTCAAGGTCGGCGACCAGGTGCGCCACACTCAGTTCGGCATCGGCAAGATTCTGGGCATCACGGGTGTGGGCAACCAAAAGAAAGCAGTAATCTTCTTCCAGTCAGTTGGAAGAAAGCAATTGATGCTTTCTTATGCCAAACTGCAAAAAATCTGATCATTTCAGAGCGAGATTGTAAAGCTCGCCGAAAACACCAGAAAAATACTTCAACTGCTCAGCGCGGGGAAGCATCGAGACCACATTGAGGGCATCATAGTACGCTTTGTTCTTCTGCAGGCTGCTCAGCTCGCTAACCTCGCTGATCATGCCTGTTGCAGAATAGTCGCTAAGCAGGAAAGCCGTTTTATTGTTGAGGAAGATCGCTGTGAGCAAGTCATTGTCCGAGATCATCATCTCTTCCTTCAAAAGGCTGATCTGCAGGCTTCCGGCTATCCAGCCATGCAATTTTGCAATGATGAGCAACCTTCTGTCGGGATTCATACCGGCTATCTGATCTGTCAGC
>CAZIHB010000553.1:0-1847 GCA_964538535.1 uncultured Hyphomicrobiales bacterium
CTGCTGGCCGAGTCTTTCTTCATCGAGGGCTCCAGGGCAAGGAATGCAGTCAGGTAGCAAAGCGTACGGTATTTCATGCTGAGATCTATCATGTCGATGGTTGTCTGATTGTCTCTGTAGGGCATATTCTCATATTCCTTCAGGGCTGCCCCGGCCCATATTTTATGCACCGCATAGGGGTGCTTCGATATATTATCTTCTGTTATTTCAATCTTTTTGCTGCAGAGCTTGCCGTCGATTTTGGCAGAATATTGAACTACCAGCGGCATCTTGCCCTCAAGCTTGCCAAATTCGTAAACGCAGGTGCTGCTTTTGACGGCTGATGATGATATGGTGCCGTATTTTCCATATACAATGCCGTCGGGCATGTAGGTTATAAAGTTTTCCGCTTCAACCCTGAAGCACATGTTCGAGAATGCTTTGTTCATAATTGATTCCATCGATAACTGGTAGTCAATTATGAAATTATCTCCGCCTGAATACCTGGAAGTATTGATGCAGAAGTATTGGTTGCCGAGATAGTATTTCGAGCCGTAATTATATGTTTTCACGTAGCCGCTTTTTGCATAATTAAAGCAGAACGCTTTGAAATCGGGATAATCATTGCTGAATATCATTTCTATCAGGCTGTTGGCTACGTCCTTGTCGCCTACGTTGTCGCTCGACGTCATGAAAAGCAGGCTGGGCACATCACCGCTGTCAAGGGGATTCGCATTCACGAAATTCTTCACGGCAGTGAACATACCGGGCACGTTTGAATAGTTGATAAGCTTGCTCACCGTGCCGAGCGCAAAAATGGAATCAATCACCACCGGGCTGGCCGAAAGCCAGGTGTCGGAAACGAAGGCAGGAATGATTCCCGGCACGACCACGTTGAACCTGTCATTGCCGCTCATGAAGTTTTTCATATTGCTCTTTATCAGGTTCAGGAGGGTATTATAATCAGCATAAGCACTATAGTTTACATGGTCGAGCATAATTATATAGTTCTTTGACTTTTTCACCGCCATGTCCTTGGTATTGACAACCAGCTGGTAGAACGTCTGGCCGTCGAAATCTTTCTTCGAGAAGAAGAAATTATCATTCATTCTCGTTTTGGCAACGATGGTTGCCCCCTCCAGTGATTTATCACTTTTGGTCAGGTCCGTGGCCTTGCCCGATCCGTATTCTTTGTCAGTGTAATCAGAAAAATTATACTTCGTCGTTGTGCCCCTCAGCTCCGGATCATAGAAATCTTCATTGCCGAAGAAAATTAATTTATATAATACGGGATTCAGTGTGCTCACGGTGACGAGGTTCTGGGGCAGTGGAGCGCTGATCTCGCCGTTATTCCAAGTGACGGGCACCATGAACTGGATTTTCACTTTCCTCGAGGAGCGTGGCGGCAGGGGGAAGATGTTCAAAGAGTAATTTCTGGCATCGAGCTTCACGAGAAGCGAGGGATCGCGCCTCCTTTTCACAATGCCCTCGTAGATAAGAGTGGCTTCGCTCCTGTCGATTATATCGGCCACGACGATCGTGTCTCCCACCCACAGCCAGCTGTCCGTGACGATGGAATTCTCGGGCAGAGAGAATCTGTACTGCACCTCGAGCGTGTCGCTATAGCTTGCAAGCGATGTGCCCTTAGCGGAAAATTCCATGTAGCAGTCATACTGCATGTACGTACCTTGCGGCGTGGCGGTGATCACCACGCTGTCTATCGTGCCATTGGCAGAAACTCCCCACACCCTCGGGTCGGAGACATACAGCTGGTCGGCCCGGGAAACTGAAAAGGAGAACATGATGGCAGAAATGATTAATGTAATTTTTAATAAATTCTTCATAGCACCCACCTCAGTACGTGAACA
>CAZIHB010000554.1:0-1830 GCA_964538535.1 uncultured Hyphomicrobiales bacterium
CGCTGATCTTCTCAATCCACGACAACGTCGAGCTGGGAGGAAAATGCTCGGGCGCTTTGATTTCCGCCCAGACACCAATCGGCTACTACGAGCTGCACGACTGCAACGGGTATTTCGTGTTCGAGCCGGACGAGATAATCTTCGCCAACCTAACCAACGGTTATCTCTCCAGTCTTATCATAGGAAGGCAGTGCACCTGCTCGGTCTTTTCGAACATAAGGCGGGAAATACTGAAGGCTGATATTATCGATCTGGATCCGGCGGTGCTGCTGGCTGCCATGCAGCTTTCCATAACCGAGGACAACCTCGTGTGAGGCTGTCTTACTGACATTTGAAAATAGATTTGAGGTAAAATGAGATATAATATTAACTACTTCAATGACAGCGGGCAGCAGTTCCTGCCTGCAAAAAAAATAAAAGATTCAGTTGCAGCGGTATTCGAGGGCGAAAAAGCCGAGAGTGCCGAGGTGAACGTGATCGTGCTTGACGACGTGAAAATTCACGATATGAACAAGAAATTCCTTTCTCACGACTATCCGACCGACGTGATTACTTTTCCGCTTGGCGAGGGCACAGAGATAGAGGGAGAAATCTATATCAGTGCCGACACGGCGCGAAAGCAGGCAGAAGAATACAATGTTTCCTTCACGAATGAATTGCTCAGGCTGGCCGTCCATGGTGCTTTGCATCTTATGGGCTATGATGACGCCACCGACGAGGAACGCGGAAGGATGCACGAGCTTGAAAACAAATACATCAACCACGGTTGAGGTCGTTATGTTTCAAAGAATAATAGAAATAATAGTATATGTCATAACCGAGCTGCGCCGGAACAAGGCTCTTGCCGATATCGACGTGGACGGGCTGCGAATGAAGGGATACACACCTTCCGAAATATCCACCGCGCTCAGCTGGATAGTGGACAGGGTGGAATTTTCGAGCGATTTCATAAGCTTCGACGCCAAAGCAGGCAGGGACTCCTTCAGGATGCTTCACGACGCTGAAAAAGAGCTTTTCACCAAGGAAGCCTGGGGGGATATGGTGCACTATCAATCTCTCGGCATCCTGAACAATGACCACCTGGAGGCTATACTCGAGAAAGCCTCGCTGACCGGAGCGGGCAAGATCGACAGTGAGAAGCTGAAAACAATGATTGCCGTGATGATATTCAACGCGCGGCCGGATCACGACACCGTGCGGTTGATGCTTCTGGGCAACGAGACAATAAACTAATTTGGCAATTGGAAAAAATTTGCTATTTTTGTGAACGGATGGTCCCGTAGCTCAGCTGGATAGAGCACAAGTTTCCTAAACTTGGGGCCACAGGTTCGAATCCTGTCGGGATCACTACCGGAAATATAAAGCCCTTGAATTTCAAGGGCTTTTTTGTTAATAATCCAATTTAGTTCGATTCAGGTTCGAATCCTGAATTTGTATCAATTTAGTGCTCCTGGTTCTCGTAATACGACCAAAGCAATTTCTCCAATTTTGACCGCGAGAGCGAAAACGCAATCGGCAATGTCAGGTATTCCCTGCCTTCAAATTTCTGGTTCGGTTCAAATCCTTTCAAAGTCGAAACTGCCTCGATGGCCGCGGATGCAAAACCATAACCGATGTCGGCACGCGCCCTCACGTCCGCGGCTTCACCCCTTTCATTTACTTTGAAAGTGATCTCGACGATCCCGCTTTTGTTTTCAGCCCTTGCCATTTTCGGGTATTTAAGGTTCTTAATTACAGCATTGGCTTTCGACCCGGGGAGAAGCCCGAAAGCCAATGCTGTATTTAAGGTTCTTAATTACAGCATTGGCTTTCGACCCGGGGAGAAGCCCG
>CAZIHB010000555.1:0-1820 GCA_964538535.1 uncultured Hyphomicrobiales bacterium
GCAAAGCCTTAAATTCTTATGATCCTTCTCCCTGATCCTCAATCGGTTGATTTCCTGTACCTCCAGACTGAAAGCGCCATCAATGCAACCGCCATGGCGAGCAGCGCTTTGAATTGCTCCGCCACGTCGCTGAATCCGGCTCCCTTCAGCAGCACGCGCCTCATTATCTCCACGAGATGAGCGAGCGGGTTGAACTTCGTGATCACTCGTGCCCAGGCTGGCATACCCTCGATAGGAGTGAACAGGCCGCTGAGAAGCATGAAAATCACGACAAAAAACCACGCGATGAACATGGCCTGCTGCTGCGTCTCGGTGACGGTGGAAATCAGTAGCCCGGCGGCGAGAGCCACGAACAGATAGAGCGTGACGAGCCCGAATAGCAGGAATAAATTCCCGAGGATGGGCACGTGGAAAATTATTCTGATTATCAACAGCCCGAATGCAAGCTCGAAAAGCCCGATCAATAAAAAGGGCAGCAGCTTGCCGGTAATAAACTGATATTTCTTTATCGGCGTGACGTTCAGCTGCTCAATTGTGCCTTCCTCCTTTTCCCTGACTATATTCATTGATGATAGGAATAGCCCGATAATCGTGATCAAAACGACGAGTAAACCGGGCGCCATGTATAGTTTATAGTCAAGCTCGGGGTTGTAAAGATACTGCTCCGAGAAATTGATGCCCGGAGCAGGCGCGCCTGCCTTCAGCAATGCGTATGCCGGGTTCAGCTCGCTGCCGAAGGCTGAAATAACGCCCGCGGAGTACGCGCTGATAAGCCCCGCCGCGCCGGCATCGTCAGCACTCACGAGCAGCTGGAGCCCGGCTTTCTCGCCCCTTGCCACTGCCCGTTCGAATCCCCGCGGTATCCTGACGATAAGCCTTGTATCGCCGCGGGCCATCGATTGCTCTGCCGCCGCGGGCGAGTTGCCCGAGCCCGAGAGCTTGAAATAGCCGGATGATACAAAACAGCCTGCAAGCCGCCGCGAGGCTGCCGAGTAATCATCATCAACCACGTAGGTTCTGACTTCCTTCAGTTCGAAAGTTGCAGCGTTGACAAGTATCAGAAGCTGAACAACCGGCAGCACGAAGATAATGGGCAGCATCTGCTTTTTCCTGAAGATCTGGATAAATTCCTTTCTGATTATAATTAGTATTGTCCTCATCGAGCCCCCTTATTAACCAAAAGAATTAACCAACCGGTTAATGCAAAGATAAAGCATATATACATCCCTGCAAAGACAAATTTTTCGCCGCCGCGCCATGAAGAAAAAAAAATTCCGCGCGGCAATTTTCCGTCGGGGTGCGCGTTTTTCCACCTGATTCGCATTTTTATTTTGGTATTATTATATCAATAAATAATGCACTGTATTTTTTTTCTTTGGGGATATTTGATAAATTGCGAATTGCTTTTTTGCAGATGTTGCAAATAGCTCCTTTTTTCGATTATTTTGTTTATTATTATCAGGTGTTTGATGGTAAAGACTAAATTGAGTAAACGTGTCGTTCTCGAATATCTTTATATCGCATTCGGTGCTGCCCTTATGGCTTTGGGCATCGGCGTTTTCCTCGTTGATGCAAAAGTTGTGCCCGGAGGGGCAAGCGGTTTGTCGATGGCATTTTACTATTTATCGGGCAACAAAATTCCGGTGGGCACAATTATCTGGGCAATCAACGTGCCTCTATACATCTGGGGCCTGAAGGAACTCGGCCACCAGTTCGCTTTCCGCACCTTCTTTGCTTTCACGCTCAATTCCATATTTATCGACCTTTTCAGGGGCGACATGCCGGGGCTCGGCTTTATCAGGCTGCAAGACTCCCAGACG
>CAZIHB010000556.1:0-1818 GCA_964538535.1 uncultured Hyphomicrobiales bacterium
TGAACCGCCCGAAGATGAGGCCGTTACGCGCCAGTAGTATGTAGTTGCCGCCACAAGCTTGCCTGAAGGAATCGTGCATTTGTTCGTTGTCAGATTGGAAAGGTAATAAACGATATTCGAGCCGAAATCCGATGCGGACGAAACTTCAACGGTGTATTTTTCAGCATCTGATACAGCGTTCCATTCAAGGTCGGGAGTCAGTATTACATCTTTCGTGGAATTTGCGGGCGATGCAAGTTGAGGTTTGGCAGGGGCAGGAGCCGAGGTCCTGAAGTATCTTACTTCAGACCACTCGCTCGCGCCGTTATCATTTACGGATTTGACATGCCAAAAATAAACCGTCCTCGGATCAAGTTTCGTAGCTTGATAGCTTGTCTGCTGGATATTTGAAGATTTTTCAACAATATTCTTGAAATCTTTGTCTGCTGCAATTTCTATGCTGTAAGACTGCGCGTACATTGCCGATTTCCACGCGAGAACCGCTTTCACGGGCTGAGTGGCTGTGGTGTCGGATTTTGTGGTCAATATGGGGGTGTCAGGTGCAACTCCCGAAAGATTGTCGGTCAGCTTGAACCAGTAAACATAAGACTTTTCTTCGCCATTGACGAGAACGTGCTTTATATTGACAGTATATTTGGTTTCATCTGCCATGCCGTCCATTTTCCAACGAAGGCAGTTCAACATGCTTCCCCAGCCCTCGTAATCGAAACCGATGTCGTGGACGTTAACGGATTTATTATTAGCATCAGTAATTTCAACTGTAGCATTTGTAAAATCAATTTTGCCGCTGCCGTTCGATCCCCAGAAGGTTTTATCAGCGATGACCGAAAAAGTCAGGAACCAATCCTTGTTGACGAGGTTAATCGGGTAATTGTTCTGCGGGTATGCTACATATTCCACCGGTTGGTCTGCTATCGAGCCGTCAACATACGAACCATATTTCAAAGCCATGGCCGTGAGGGTATAACCCCCGTCAGAGCCTTCTGACCTGCCGAAAGCAATCTTTGTCACGAAGGGATTGATGATCGCCCTGCGATGGCCGCACCTGTCTGCAGCTATGCCGGAATTATCGTCAATCATCCAGCCCGTGATCGAAGATTCAGATTCGAAAAGGTCGCTGCCCGATGATGTGGACATGTAGAGGTTCGATGTTGAAGCACCATCGTAGCCGTCTTTACTGTAGCATTGGGCGGTGGGCTCCGGATAGTGATTGAGTGCCTTATTCGCCACGCAGATCAAAGAAGCATCCTGTGCCTGAACGTCGCCGGCAGGTTCGTATGCAACCGGCTTAAGGCCGTGAATTGCACGAATTTGATTGATATAATTGAGCACTTTCGTTTTCTCGCTTTCATTGAGCACTCCTGCCTGGCAGTTGGCCACATCAGGCAGGGTCTTATAAATATCATTCAGCGATAGATTATTCTGCATATTATTGACTGCGGTCTGCACGTCCGGCCTGATTTTATTCAGATCAGGCACTTGGGCAAATAGCCCGCAAGAGACAAAATAGATGCAAAAAGCAAGTAAAAAGGCAAATTTTCTCATGATCCTATTTACGAATAAGTGAATAATACTAATAACATTTTTCAAGTTAATAAATTACGTCAAAAATGTAAAGCAAATTGATGTTACCGATAATCCACTCCCGAAAAAAAAACGCCTGAACGGAAATGATCCGTACAGGCGGCTAAAAATAAATTACTATCGTCTTTATTATGCAATCAGTCCGGCATATGCTGCAGCATCCATAAGATCGTTCAATTCGGCAGGATTCGACATTTCAATTTTGATCATCCAGCCGGCGCCGTAAGGATCGTT
>CAZIHB010000557.1:0-1811 GCA_964538535.1 uncultured Hyphomicrobiales bacterium
CCTCCAAACAGCCTAATAGCTAAGACGTGCAATCATATTCCCGCGTTTCTGCAGTATCTGTTTTACTTCAGATTCTTCTTCACGGCTCTGGGTTTGATCATCCTGTTCAATTATTTCTCGGGCAGGCTTTCCCGGGATAATTCCATTACATAAGGCAATCAATAATTTCCGGCCGTGAAACGGGAACGGACACTAAGCATATTAAAAATCAAAAAGGGGCCCCAAGGCCCCTTTTTGATTTTATTTCAGCTGCTGTTTATTTCACCAGCTTATATCTCAACAACAGCCTTGCGCTGCCGGGAATTTCCGTCGGGTCTGCACCGGGCATGGAGAATGTTAATGGATCCATAACTGACTTAATCATGCCAATGTTATTGGCAAAATAGTTATGCATCTTGAAAGTGAAAGGCGTGATCGGAAGCAAATCGTTAATCGTGCCGGAAACAGCAATATTCAGAATATATTCTTTGGCTGTGTATGTACCGCTTGGCACAGTAATTTGTGATGTTCCGCCTCTTTCTCCCGTTAGAGTAAATTTGAGCTTAATCTTAATTGATACACCTTGTATCGGAATTTCTAATTCTGGCAGCTGGATTGTTTGAATGTCCCAGGAGGAGAGGCTCGGATCTGTCAACTTAACCCATACGGCTTTGACGATGGTATCCTGCAAATCAAGTCCGAACCCATCAAGTAACGATTTTGCAAAGTTTGCATACAAAAAAATGCAGTTATTTTCCTTTGCGAAATAGTCTGTTTCAGAATCCCACTTTGTTTCTTGGTCGAGCTTTGAAAATGTTGTAAATAAACTTGCAGATTTGCCGCTATACTGCTCTTGACCGCTGACAAGCATCGAATCGATACCTCGGGATGACTCGTCGATAGCCATATTCTTATCGAAATCATAGGTCTGATAGATCCAATAGTTGCCTGTGGCTGTCGGCAGATAATCGTTCGTATCGGTCGGGTTCGTGGTTTTATCATCATCAGAGCACGATGCCAAAAACAAGCCGAAGGCCAGTATAAAGAAGAAATTCAGATACTTTAATTTGCTCATGTGTACAACTCCCTGAAAGTAGATTATAAAAAAATATAAACGGCTATAATATATAATTATTTACGATAACAAAAAGATTCTGTTTCAGGCAATATCAAAAAATATCCTGACACCGGCCTTTTTCCTGATAAAATATTCGCGGAGCAAAGCATTAGCGGGCTTTCTCAGCTGCGGGTCGTCAGACGTCACTTCCCGGGCAGCATTCCTCGCCATCGTGATTATTTCTCCATCGTTGACCATGTCAGCGTACTTGAATTCCGGAAGGCCCGACTGCTTTGTCCCCATCATATCGCCCGGCCCTCTCAGCTTCAAATCTGTTTCGGCGATGACAAAGCCGTCCGTGCTGTCCTCCATCGTCCTCAACCTGATGATTGCAGCCTTGCGTTCGTTGTCATCCATGGATTTATTCCTGATCTGGTACTTGAAATGGTCCTTCGTCATCAGGAAGCAGAAGGACTGATCGGCACCCCTGCCAACACGCCCTCTAAGCTGGTGCAGCTGCGACAGGCCGAATCTCTCGGCATTCTCTATAAGCATTACTGTTGCATTCGGTATATCGATGCCCACCTCGATCACCGTGGTGGCCACGAGCACGCGAAATTCCTTGTTAAGAAACGCTTTCATCGCGTCTTCTTTCTCATACCAGAACATTTGCCCGTGAAGAAGACCGCATGGTATGCCGGGAAAAACTTCGTCTTTTATGAAGTCAAAACGCTCCACGGCTGCCTTGGCTTCCACCTTGTCCGATTGCTCCACG
>CAZIHB010000558.1:0-1805 GCA_964538535.1 uncultured Hyphomicrobiales bacterium
CTCCGAATTGGGACTCAAGCTCTTTCGCTATGCTGCCCACGGATCGGCGGCCGTCTATCAAAAGCCAGGCTGCAGAACCGAGCTTATCGAGGTTGGCCTTGATATACTTGTTCTTCAGCCGCGGCTGAAAGTATTTTCCGAAAAATTTATCCGTGAATCTCGGCACAAGAACGTTCACAAGCCCTTCCTCCGTGGATTCGCAGCCATGAACCGCCACGGGAGTGAGCTCGAGATAGTTCATGGCCTTTCCCTGCTCTTTCTTTTTCCTTTCGAACAAATTTAATCCCATATTGCCTGTCTGTTTTTTCTTTTTTTAAATCTACGTTATTCAAAACCTTAACCTTTCAATTTATCAAATTCGGTTCATAGTTTAAAGGATTCTTTTGTTTTTTTTCCCAAAAAACCGCTGATGAAACTTCGACCGGCTTTTTTCGTAATTTAGCAGCTATAATTTTTTTTATTAAAGTATAGCTAAAGAATGAAGAATATTCTTGTGGTTGCTTACTACTTTCCGCCCTCGGGGGGGCCGGGTGTGCAGAGAGTGCTTAAGCATGTGAAATATCTTCCCGAGTTCGGCTGGAATCCCATCGTGCTTACAGTCGAGAACGGACAGTTTCCCGCCAGGGATGAATCACTGCTCTCCGAGATTCCGGCGGGAATGAAAGTTTATCGTACGCGCATATTCGAGCCCTATGACCTGTACAGGCTGCTGACCGGCAAGCCGAAAGGCTCGGCAATAGATGTTAACACAATAAAAAAAGACAACCAGAAAATCAGCTCGAAAGAGAAAATTGCGGAGTTCATCCGATCAACTTTCTTTATTCCGGATGCCAGAATCGGGTGGATCCCCTCGGCGATGAAGCAGGCAAAAAAGATTGTGAAGGAGCACGACATACGCGCCGTTTACAGTTCATCACCGCCATACACATGCTCTCTCATTGCGCGAGGCGTGAAGAAACACGCCGGGATACCCTGGGTGGCCGGATTCCGCGATCCATGGACGGGGTTCATCTCCTCGCCAAAGAGGTGGTTCCTGCCGAGGGCGATAGACCGGCACCTCGAAAAGTCCGTATTTTCAGAGGCTGACGCCGTTGAGTGCGCCTGGCTCGGGATAATAAAGGACGCGGTCGGAAAGTATCCTTCTCTTGATAAATCCAGATTCCACCACGTGCCGAACGGATTCGACCCCGCGGATTTCCCGGCCGTAGAGAGGAAGCGCAACGCCAGATTCACGATGACCTACACTGGGTCGCTATACGGCAGGCGCAATCCCTCGAGCCTCTTCGCTGCAATTGAAATTCTAATCGGGCGTGGATTGATCAATCCGGACGAGATCTGCCTGCGCTTCGTGGGCAGGTTCGGTGACGAGGTTGAGGAAATGTACCGGAAGGCAAGTTTCAGTGCTTCCATCGAGACAATATCCTACGTGCCTCACTCCAAGAGTATAGAGTACCTGATGAACTCGGATGCGCTTCTGCTGATCGTGGATGAATCAAAAGAAAGTGAGGAAATCGTGCCCGGCAAGGTATATGAGTACGTCGGGGTGAAGAGGCCCATCCTCGCGATCGCGCCCGCCGGAAGCGCCATTTCCGACCTGATGCTCGAGACCCGCTCCGGAAGGGTGGCCCACCAGACCGAAACCGAGAAAATCGCCGGAATTGTGCTGGATTATTATAACGACTGGAAAAACGGGTCGGTTGGATTCCGCCCCGACGAGGCCGCCGTCCGGAAATGCGAGCGGAAGGAAGCTGCCCGGTCGCTTGCGGGCCTGCTTGATAAATTTGCAATATAATTATATTTTTATA
>CAZIHB010000559.1:0-1805 GCA_964538535.1 uncultured Hyphomicrobiales bacterium
TATTTGAAGCTTACAGGGAAGGACTTATCCCGCGCGATGCAATCTATTACATGATGGAAGCTGCCTGCGAGAAGGGAGAATTCAATCGCGAAATGATCCCTTGCCGCGTTGAGGATGCGGAAGTGAAGGCAAAAGTGCTGGAAGTGGTTAATGAAGTGAATAAATTGAATATCAAATACCCCGAGAAGAAAGAATCACTCGCGATGGGCTTAATTATGAACAATCTCCGCGGAAAAGCAGACGGCAAGGCCGTAGCAGCTGTTCTGAACGAAAGCATGAAGGAGGGCAAATAATGGCTGACGACAAAGAATTATATAAAGGATACCGTGGCGAAGCCCTCAGAAAATTGCAGGAGTTCGAGGCTTTTATCTGGAGCAACGTGATAATTGAGACTCCCGACGGGGAATTTGACGGCATTATCCTGCCCCGATCGGAAAATGCAGACGAGTATCACATCGTGCTGAAACTTCGCACGGGCTACAACGTCGGGATCAGGGCTGCAAAGGTCAAGAATATTACAATCAACGGCAGGAAAGAAGCTCATTACAAAATTCCGGAAAAGGAATTCCCATACTCACCCACGATGCCGAGAGTGAAACTCTTCGGAACTGGCGGCACTATTGCAAGCCGTCTGGACTATCGCACCGGTGCAGTGATTCCTGCTTTCTCTCCCGGTGAGCTTTATGGTTCCGTGCCGGAGCTTGCAGACTATTGCAATCTTGAAACTGAGAAGCTCTACGGCGTTTTCAGCGAGAATATGGGCCCCGAGCAATACATCGGTACGGCTAAGGCCATCGCGAAGGAAATCGAGCAGGGAGTGCATGGCATTGTTATCGGCCACGGCACGGACACGATGCACCACACTGCAGCAATTCTTTCCTTCATGATTCAGAACTCGCCTGTGCCGATCGTCATGGTAGGCTCGCAAAGATCGAGCGACAGGCCTTCCTCGGATGCTGCCCTGAACCTGATCCACAGCGTGAAGACCGCTGCACAGTCCGACATCGCCGAGGTTATGGTCTGCATGTTCGGCCCGACTTCTGACGTTTACGGCTTGCTCCACAGGGGAACAAGAGTCCGCAAGATGCACTCATCCTATCGCTCCACGTTCAGGACGATCGGCGACGTGCCGCTTGCCATGGTGGACAGGAACAAGATTTCTCCTCTTCGCAAAGACTACCACAAGAGAAGAAAAGATCACGAATTCAAGCTCATGCCCTATTTCGAAGAGAAAGTAGGTATCGTCTATTACTACCCGAACATGAAGCCTGACATGATCGATTCGATGATCGACAACGGCTACCGCGGTATCGTCATTGCCGGAACCGGCCTTGGCCACGTGAATAAACCGCTTTATCCCGCCTTGAAGCGCGCTCGCGAAAAAGGCGTGGCTGTTTACATGACCGTCCAGACGCTCTGGGGATACGTGCAGATGTACGTGTACGACACCGGAAGAGACATGATGGAACTTGGAGTGATCCCGGCAGCCAACATGCTGCCAGAGGTTGCGTACATGAAACTTGCCTGGGCTCTGGGCCAGACCGATGACCTCGAAGAAGTCAGGCGCATCATGCTTACACCTGTGGCAGGCGAAATCACAGAGAGAGAGCCGAGCAACGGCTATCTTATCATGCAGGGCGGAATCCCCGAGGTTGAGGACTTCATCAGCAAGAACAGGAAGTAGCATTTATCGGTATTTCCGCATAGACAGAAATCCAATAGAAGAAGATAAAAAGCTGTATCGAACTCGGTGCAGCTTTTTTTTTTGGGGGGGAGAGAGGTAAGGTGCTCTGCCAAATATTACC
>CAZIHB010000560.1:0-1800 GCA_964538535.1 uncultured Hyphomicrobiales bacterium
TCAGTGTCGGCAAAATCATTGCCGGCAACGCTGACACCCGCCACCACGGCTTGTTCGGGCGCTTTGCCCGTGTTCATCTGGGCGCGCAGGCCCATGGCATTCGCGGCAAACAGAAATAACGCGAGTGCAAGAAATTTACTTTTTAAAAGCATTCACAACCCTCTGAATGTATGAGCCTTCTTGTTTTACTTGATTCTCCGAGGAAATCTGCCCTGACGTCTTGCCGAATCTTCTTTCCCTGTTCTGGAAATTGCTGATGGCCTCGTATAGGTCGTCCCTGCGGAATTCGGGCCAGAATTTACCGGAAATATACATCTCCCCGTAAGCCATTTCCCAGAGCAGGAAATTGCTCAGCCTCATCTCTCCGCTGGTTCTAATCAGGAAGTCGGGGTCGGGGAGCTCGCTTGTCTGCAGGTAAGAAGAAAACATGCCGTCATTTATGTCCTCCGGCGATACCTTCCCCCTCCTGACGTCGAGAGCAATCATCTGAACAGCCCTGACAATATCCCAGCGCCCGCTGTAGCTGAGCGCGAGAGTGAGCGTCAGGCCCTTGTTGTTCCTTGTCCTGTCCATGGATGAGTGCAGAAGCTTCTGCACCACCTTCGGCAGGGAATTTATTTTCCCGATCGTCATCAGCCTGACGCCGTTCCTGTCCAGTTCGTCTATTTCCTGCATGAGATAAATCTCGAGCAGCTTCATCAGCCCTCCAACCTCGGAAACCGGCCTGCTCCAGTTCTCAATCGAGAATGCGTAAAGGGTGAGATACTCGATCCCCAGCTGCGACGAAGCCTTCACTATGTCGCGCACGCTTTCAATCCCCTCCTTGTGGCCGGCATACCTCGGCAGATTCTTCTCTACGGCCCACCTGCCATTGCCATCCATTATCACGGCCAGGTGGCGGGGCAGCTTGCCGCAACTCCGCACCCCGTCCTGCTTTTCGCGGTCTTCCGCGTTTATTTCTTTCTCCCAGCTCACAGCGCACTCCGATTCGTGTAATTGCAATTACGTAAAATACTAAATTACCTTATTAATATGAAAATTTCAACATTGCAAATCCTCAACGCATATTTTATTTCAAAGTGCAATTTGTTGCTTTTGTTTTTAAATCAAGGTTTTGTAAATTTGCGGTCTTGAAATTAGGTGTTGATGTTCAATGTGTTTTTCAAATTAACATTGGGTTAACTATGACAAAAGCTGATATTGTCGATGAGATAGCAAAAGCGACAGGACTCACAAAAATTGAAACCAAGGCCGTCGTTGACGGAGTATTCTCAAGCATAATTAGTGCCATCGCCGGCGGAAAGAGGATTGAGCTCCGCGGTTTCGGCGTGTTCAAACATAAAAGCCGCAAGCCTCGCATGGCGCGCAACCCCAAATCGGGCGAGCTCGTGCCGCTGGAAAAGAGATACGTGCCGGTGTTCAAGCCATCGCCGGAGTTCCTGAATAAAGTGAACGAGGCCATGAAATCACAATACGGCGAAAACGAATAGAATCTGACTATCTTCACAGCTTTGCGGATGATTGTTGAACTTCACGAACTTCATGCACTATTGCCCGCAATATTGAAGACGCTGCCATTCGGCTTTTGTTTTTTGCATCGCCGGGAGAATTGCTGAGCAGCCCGGCAGGCAGTGATGGCGCGTTTTTTTGTGTTGATATTGAATATTATTTCAGATTTATTTTGATTTTTCAATAGATTATTGTATCTTGCCTGTCCGTTATTGTGTTTTTTGGCATTGAATATTAAGCTTTAGATAGAACTGACTGTATAGTTTACAATTCAATTTTTAGGAGTACTGC
>CAZIHB010000561.1:0-1780 GCA_964538535.1 uncultured Hyphomicrobiales bacterium
CCGGGAAAAATATGAAGATCAGGGATATTATAATATTCAGCATAGCCTTGCTTACGGCCATGGCGCCGGGAGCAGCGGAGCCCGAAAAGATGCTGAGCCTGGACGAGGCCATGCACTACGGCGTGGAGCATAGCCCGCTGACCCGCATTTCGATTCTCGACGAGAAGAAGACGGCAACTTTGCTTGGCAGCATCGAGGCTAAAAAATATCTTCCGGAGCTGAGCATGGCCTTAAGATCCGGCGTTGTCCCCGAGGCTCGGGGCGACGTGTTCTATTCCCCGGACAATGCTACTGACCTCAACGGCTGGGGCCCTTTCTTTCAGGCAGAGCTGAAAGTTGTTCAGCCGATATACACTTTCGGCAGGTTTGATGCCGCAGAGACTGCTGCCGCTGACGCCGGCGAGGCGCAGGCCGCCAAGACGCGGCTGCAGAAGGAGCAGCTCGCTCTCAAGATTGCCGAAATCTACTGGCAGATGACGGCTGCCATGAAAGCCGAGGGCCTGGGAAAGGAGCTGAAAGAAAACTACGCGAAGCTCCTTGATGAAATCGACAAGGAATTGAACAAAGAAGATTCCGAGATCGATGAATCTGACAAACTCGAGGCAAAATCGAGCGCATACATCATCGAGGAAGTATGCCAGACTGCAGTAGCCGGGAAGGCCGATGCCATGAAGGGCTTCGGCCTTCTGACCGGCATCGGGGTCAGCGACAGCCTGGTGGACAGGGATGACTCCATGCCGATGCTCGCTATCGAACAGAAGGATTTCGATGCGATGCTCCGGAAGGTGCTCGCGAATCATTATGCACTGGATGGCCTGAAGAAGGCACTCGATGCAGTCGAGGCCCAGGCAGCGTATCAGAGAGCTCAGAAGTTGCCGCTTATCTATGTCGCGGGCGGTGCCGGATACGGCGTGGCGCCGAACAGGGCGGACCAGAAGAACCCGTTTGTTTACGACAATTTCAACTACCTGACCCTGGGTGCCTTTATCGGCCTGAACTGGAATTTCAATTTCAAGGAGCCAAACGTTGAGGCGGAAAAGCTCGGGCTGGAAAAGGAAATAATCACGAGCAACCTGGAACTGCTCAAAAAAAAGATAGAAATGGAAGCCACTGCCGCCCTGAACGAGGTCGGCAAAACGAGAGAATTGCTCGCGGCCACGCGCCAATCGCTGAAGGAAGCCCGATCTTGGCTTGCGGTCGGCATGGACAACTGGTCGATGGGCGTCGGCAAAGTTGATAAACTGATAAAAGCTTACCAGGCATACTACAATCTGAAAGGGCTTGAAATAAAGAGACAGGCGGAATACTCAACAGCACTTGCAAAATTGGCAAATTCGTTAGGAAACACATATTTAGTTCTGGAGTGGAAAAAAAATGGCAAAATCGATAACTAAGACATTTTCAATTATCATTCTGGCAATGCTGATCGGCGGAAGCACTCTCATGGCATCCGACGCCATGGATATGATAAAGAAATCCAATGAGATGGTGCAGGCTATACTCAAACAACCCGAGAGCAGTGCAAGGCATAAAAAGCTGAATACAGCGATGAACGAGTTCACGAGCTTCAAGGTGATGGCAGAAAAAGTGACGGCGAAATTCTGCAAGGACCTGACGAAGCAGCAATGCGACGAGTTCAACAACAAGTTTCAAGAGCTGCTGCGCACTTCGTCAGCAAAAAAAATGGAGAAGTATATTCTATAGATATCAAAATGTGAACTTAGGCTTATGTGGTGACTTACCGAAATCAATAACATGTTGTGTTTCGGTTTCTAAGGAA
>CAZIHB010000562.1:0-1774 GCA_964538535.1 uncultured Hyphomicrobiales bacterium
AGTCCATCGCCGGAGAAATAAGGAGCGGTACCTCGGGTGGAAGGGCAATTGCAACAGCGGCGAGCGCGGTGTCGGGGATCCCGTTGGCAAGCCTGCCAAGTGACGCGGCAGAGCAGGGAGCTATGACCATCATGTCGGCCCAGTGCGCCAGCTCGATATGCCAGGCACCGCCGGACTGCATGTTCTCGTCGAACATCTCGATGGCCACGGGGTGGCGTGTCAGGTTGCACATTATCATTGGTGTGACGAAATTCACGGCTGAAGGAGTCATTATCACTCTGACTTCGGCTTCCTCTTTCAAAAGCTCGCGTACGATAAGAGGGCTTTTATACGCCGCGATCGAACCGGTTACGCCCAAAAGAATCTTTTTGTTTTTAAGTGCAGGTTTCATCTTTATTCTTATCTGTATAACTTTTATATTTGTTATTACGCAAAACTACAAAAATAATTGATTCATTTGCCTGAAGCAATTAGGCCAAACGGAGAAATGTGTTGGAGCGTAGGAAAAAAATAGTGTTTTTTCAATTTCAGAAAACGGTGATATGAGTTTAGTAGCAATAGTCGGAAGGCCGAACGTAGGCAAATCCACGCTTTTTAATCGCCTTGTGGGCAGCAGGGACGCGATTGTAGAATCAGTGCCGGGAGTGACGCGCGACAGAATTTACGGCGTAACGGAATGGAACGGCAAGAAGTTCAGGCTTATCGACACGGGTGGTTTCATCCCCGGGGCCGAGGACAAAATGGAAAAGGCCATACGGGAGCAGGCCATGATGGCGATCGAGGAGGCCGATGCCGTGCTCTTCGTATGCGACGGGCGCGACGGTGTGACCCCTTTCGATGAGGATATTGCCAAAATCCTGAGAACATCGAAAAAACCTGTTTTCCTCTTGATAAACAAGTGCGACAACACTCAGCAGGATCCATTTGCATTCGAGTTCCACGGGCTCGGCCTGGGCGAGCCTTATCCGCTTTCCGCATTGAGCGGGCATAATTCAGGCGATTTCCTTGATGCCCTGGCCGCGGGAGTGGAGGGCACGGACATTGACGAGGAAGACTCAAGGCTGAAGATCGCGATTGTCGGCAGGCCGAACGCCGGCAAGTCGAGCCTGACGAATGCGCTGACAGGCAAGGGGCGCTCCATTGTCACGGATATTCCGGGCACCACACGGGACGCTATCGATTCGATACTTAAATACCACGGGGAGGAAATTGTACTTATCGATACGGCCGGCCTGAGGAAAAGGAGCCAGGTGAAAGAGAATATCGAGATGTACAGCATACTGCGCACTTCCCGCGCCATCGAGAGATGCGACGTGGCTGTCGTTATTGTTGACGCGGAGCGAGGCCTCGAGGATCAGGACAAGAAAATACTGAACCAGTGCGAGGAAGCAAGAAAAGGAATAATCATAGCAATAAACAAGTGGGATCTGACTGAAAAGGACGAGAAGACGGCCGACAAGATGGCAAAAAAAATTCACGAGGACCTGAAAACATTGGAATACGTTCCGGTTGTGTTTATTTCGGCGCTCACGAAACAGAGAATTGTGAAAGTGATCGATGTTGCCAAGAAAATCAAAGAGCGCAGGATGATGCGCACGAAGACAAGCGACCTGAACAACCTGATTCTGCCGCTATTCGAGGCCACACCACCGCCTTCAGTGCGTGGAAACGACCTCAGAATAAATTATATCACCCAGGTGGGGACTGAGCCGCCGGTTTTCGCATTTTTCTGCAACTATCCGCAGATGCTGCCGGATTCGTACAAGAGGTTCAT
>CAZIHB010000563.1:0-1743 GCA_964538535.1 uncultured Hyphomicrobiales bacterium
GGTCCGTCATCTCAATGATCTCGGTCACGCACTTTTCCCCGCCGAAGAGTGCCCTGAGTATCTTCAGCCTGGACGGCTCGGAGAGTATCTTGAATTTTCCGGCAAGAATCTCAATCTCCTCGTCAGAAAAAATTTTCTTCATCGCCCTGACTTCCACTTCCATATGTTCGAAAAATCTGCCCTTTTCGTAGTTTATATATAAATATCATATATATAAACCACATAACTTTATTTTGTACAAATTTAGGTATTTTTGGGGCAACAATCACGAATATTATTTTCAATCGTGCCCATGCGCCATGCAAACGGAGTACCATTTTTTTGAGGGGCAAGAGACAGGCTGCACTCTTGCTTACTGTTTCAACAATTTAAATTTTTCGCCGGGCGGGCGGAGGATTGCGGCTCTGACTTTCAACATCGTTCCGGCCTTCTTCGACGATTCAAACCATGTTGTGCAGCTTTCAGCCGCAGGGTAAATGTCATAATGTCATTTACTTCCTCTCCGGACAACCATGCCATAGCCATTGAAAATCAGGATAAAACCGTTGATATTTATGATATTGAGCAGAATAAATCGAATCTTATGCTAATAAATAGTTCTCTCTTTAATAATAATGATCAGACGGACACGAATTCTTTTCTTTCAGGCTGCAGCTTTTCGTACGACGGAAAGATATATATAAGGTTACTTTTCTTTTTTCCATAACTTTCAGACTCTTTGCCCGTAGTGCACAATGTGTTCTTTCGTGTTTTCCTGGTCGGCAGATTTGAAATGGTTTGCCCTCCAAAAAAAAAGATAAAAAAAATGCAAAAAGTTGTGCATCTTTTTCCGGGCTTATGGCTCTTACACCTTGAAACCGGACGGGAACAAGATTGTTTCACTCCGATGTTGAACGTAAAGGGTTGATACGGTTATTGTGATGACAGACAATCAGGATATACAGGAAAAGTTCCTTGAGCTTTACGAACCCTGCAGGGAGAGCCTCGTCAGGTTCTCTAAAGCCATGACGCGCAACATGGACGACGCCATGGACCTCGTGCAGGAGACAACGCTCAAGGCTTTCCAGAGCTTCGGCAAGGTGCAGAGCCCCGTTGCATTCACAAGCTACCTTTTCACGATAGCAAGCCGTATCCACAAGCGCCAGTCTTTCCGCAAGAGAATATTCCGGAGTTTTTCGGGCAAAAACGACGACCGCTCCATTTTCGACAACATCAGGGACAACAACGGCAGTGCCGACAGGCGCCACGATATTGCTGCGCTCTACGCGGCTCTCGATAAATTGCCTCCCGGACAGAAAGAGGCTGTCATATTGTTCGAAATATCCGGTTTGAGCATAGCAGAAATCAGCAAGATACAGGATGTATCAGTTCCGGGAGTCAAATCGAGGATTCAGCGGGGACGCAAAGCTCTCGCGGCACTCCTCGGGGTGGCCGACGACACGAGAAAGCTCGATAATCCTTCAGCCGACAAAGACCATATTGCATTCAAAAGCAATGTTAACTATGCAAAATTGATAAATGTCGGATTGATCGCAACGATGGTGACTCATGAAATACTCTGATAAAAATAGCTCAAATAAGAACCATAGAGGGCTCGACTCCTTCTTCAAGCTCGCCGCGAGCGAAAAAGCAGATGATTTCAGCTCCCGCGATGCCGCCATTCTTGTTTCCGGTGCTGCTTCTGCCGGAGGAGCAGGATTCCTTGCAAGATTCTTTGCCAGGCTCGGCGTCAAAACAATCGTA
>CAZIHB010000564.1:0-1740 GCA_964538535.1 uncultured Hyphomicrobiales bacterium
ACATTGATACGAAATTCGAAGGAATCTTGTAAGTAGGAAGTTTGTTCAACAAAAGATCGCGATTTAAATCGCCATAGCTCTGAGGAACAAATTCCTTGCCCATGCCGTCCGCGAGTCCGAAGAGCACATCAGCGCTCTCGGAAGCGTCAAGAACAGGAATAGTAGCGCTCTCAGTAAGAACCTGGTTGAATGAACCATCCACCTGCTCCTGAGAAATCGTCACGGTGTATTTTACCTTTGATTTCGGCAAGCTGCCGTTATTCCTGACTCTTGCCCTGACTTCCACAGGGGCAGCCGTCATCACGTATTCTGCTTCATTGAATGGTTGTGATGCCCCGGGACGGTATGCACCCGGATCCAGAATTGTCACTGTTTCAGCATCATCAACATACATCACTCCATTGAACTCGTTCGCACCGACGTCATACTTGCGCCCGGATTCTCCGCGTGTGTTCCCATCAACGTCTTTAGTTACTTCGCTGATGATAATTCCACGATTCTCAAGCACGGAACCTTTGGGCGGAGGATCATTTTTAATCCTGAGCAATTGCGGGTTTTCGCCCCTGACGGTTAAGTCCTGCAGGAAGTTAATGCCGGTGATTGAATTTATGTCGTTCTTTGTCCACTGCTGCCATTGCGGCAGTTCCTTGTATTCATCGACGTAGCTCGCCTGAAGAATGTTCGAGTTCAAGTCCGTCTCATCGAACCTGTAAACCGTGGCATTCTTGTCAGCCAGATAAAACACGTTATTATCCGACTCGAAAATACCGGGTTTTGGCATCAGGCCGGAATAATAAACTGCAGTAGAATAAGGTGCAGATGCAGACAAGCTATTGTCGGACATCGCAATCGCGTTATTAAACAATCTCACGCCTTTAACAGTCTGCAAGGCAATTCCAATCTGGCTGCCCTTTCCTGCCATAAGATCGTCATTGATTACGACTGTATTGTTTGCTACCAAAAGCTTTGATATTAAGTAGTCAGGCCTGCTTGGTATCATCCAATCATTGTTTTGCCTTTCCGAAAAGATTCTGATACCATATCGATTTGCATCTCCATTAGCTGTTGATAGTCCCCAGATTGTATTACTGTAGAGGCTCAGATTATCATCACCCTGCGGGAAAGTAGTAATACCTCCGTTTGGCCTCGGGTAGCGGGTCTGAGTTTGCAGCACCTTGATACCTGTTACCGTGCCGGCTGATTTCAGCCCGGTGATGTCATTGCTTCTGACTGTTACTCCAAAGTTGTTATATCCGAATCCTTCTTCAACGGCGCCATCGCCAAGCGTGATACCGCTTACGTCAGTTGTGGCGTTAATGTTGAATATCTTGTTCTCATAGACTTTAGCATTGCCCTCGAAGCCGAGGTAAATACCTGTATAACCTACTTCGGAAATCTTGTTGCCGCTTATCTCGGTATTATTGTTATAAAAATCCTTGAAATCCCCTATCGGAGCATACATCAACGGGCCGATACCAAGGGAGACAATACCGTTGCCGAAGCCTTTTATCTCGTTATTTCTAAATACGTTATTATTATTGGGCACCGTATCGAGTTTCACCCTGTTCGAATCCACCACTGCAACAATAGAACGGCTGACAATTCCGGCACTCAGGGCCAGCAATCTGTCAACAGTCTCTATCGAATCGGGAAGGTATGAAAATCCTTGAGAAGGAGCGAACCTTGTCCTTGGTATCCATATGTTGTTCTTAAGCTGCGAGCTTGGCGTCTCGATAAGGC
>CAZIHB010000565.1:0-1735 GCA_964538535.1 uncultured Hyphomicrobiales bacterium
AAAGAGAATCAAACCGAAGCCACAAAAATAAATTAATAAAGGCATAAAAAAATTTTTTTATCTTGACCCTCGCAAATTATCATTTCTTGCATTTTACCAGTTTTATTATTTTAGTCCTGAAATATGAATAATTGTTTGAATTATCTTTGAATACGGGGCGCGACCCGTGGGGGGCAAAGCTCAATAAACAATGAGAGAACATCGACTTCTGCCTGATTTTTCCACCCTCTGATCCGGCACGATCCACACCGAAAAAAAAATGCTGAATACCCGCAGATTACGAATCGCAATATACTCAGGCATATTGCCCTCAACAACTCAATTCGCAAAGGCCTGTATTTGCCCAATCATGGAATCCATAATATTATGTCAATAAAAAATCGAAAACCAATGGCAATAAGTGAAAACACTTCAAACGGTTCTTCCGTAGTAGATCTTGGGGACCTGAAAGTGAAGAAAATCGCGGAATTAACCCAGATAGCGAAGAATCTGGGTCTGTCGGGATTTGCCGAGTACCGCAAACAAGATCTGATAGTAAAAATCGCCGAGGCTCAGGCCCTGGCCAAGGCAACGGACAGCCAGATCGATGGCGTGATAAGCGGCGGCGGCGTGCTCGAGATATTGCCTGACGGTTATGGCTTTCTCCGCTCTGCCATCTATAACTACCTGCCCTCCCCCGACGACATCTACGTGTCGCCGTCTCAGATAAAGAAGCTGATGCTCAAGACCGGCGATACGATCCGCGGCCTTGTCCGCCCCCCGAAGGAACAGGAAAGATTCTTCGCGCTGCTGAAGGTGGAAAACATCAACTATGTTGCCCCCGAGGTAATGCGCGACCGCATAGTGTTCGACAACCTCACGCCGCTTTATCCCGAGAAGAGGCTGAAACTCGAATCCAGCCCGAGCGGCTACTCGATGAGGGTGGTTGATATGCTCTGCCCGATCGGCAAGGGACAGCGCGGCTTGATAGTTTCGCCGCCCAAGTCGGGCAAGACAATTCTGCTCCAGCAGATGGCAAACGCGATCTCGGCCAATCACCCCGAGGTTATCCTGATCGTGCTCCTCATAGACGAGCGCCCCGAGGAAGTGACGGACATGCAGAGGAACGTCAGGGCCGAGGTGGTCTCATCAACATTCGACGAGCCGCCGGAAAGGCACGTGCAGGTGGCCGACATGGTGCTCGAGAAATCCAAGAGGCTGGTGGAAGCCAAGCACGATGTGGTAATCCTGCTCGATTCGATCACCCGCCTGGCACGCGCACACAACACCGTTGTGCCGCATTCCGGCAAGATACTCTCCGGCGGTGTGGATGCCAACGCGCTTCACAAGCCGAAAAGATTCTTCGGCGCCGCGCGTAACGTTGAGGAAGGCGGATCGCTCACCATCATTGCCACTTCTCTTATTGAAACCGGCAGCAGGATGGACGAGGTTATATTCGAAGAGTTCAAGGGAACGGGCAACATGGAGCTCGTGCTCGACCGCAAGCTGAGCGACCGCAGGATCTTCCCTGCCATCGACGTGAACCGCTCCGGCACGCGCCGCGAGGACAAGATCATGGAGCCGGACGAGCTGAGCAGGATGTGGGTGCTCCGCAAGGTGCTTGCCGACTTGTCGCAGGTGGACGCTATGAACTTCCTGCTCGACAGGATCAAGGGAAGAAAGACCAACCGCGAGTTCCTCCTGACGATGAACAGTTAGTCGCAAATCGGAATATTTTGAATTATTTGGGCCGGGG
>CAZIHB010000566.1:0-1735 GCA_964538535.1 uncultured Hyphomicrobiales bacterium
CTGAGGATATTTCCTCCCCGTCGGAATTATACATCTTGTATTGCTCGGGCAGCCTTGCCTCGTTGATCCTGGAGAGTATGATGAAGTCCGATACCGGGTTGGCAAAAAGCTCGATGGCGCGGGCAGCTGCCGGCCCCGGCACGACATCCGGCTCAGCCGGCCCGATACCCGCCGGTGCAGGTGAAAATATGCCCGTGAAATTCTCGGCAAAGCTGTCTCCGCCTCCATCTTTTTTTGCATCCCAGTTGATGGACCAAGTCATCATGCCCCCGATATCCGGGTAGCCTTTCGGCCGTGCCAGGCGGTAATCTCCGGGGCGCGCGCCCCTTCCCGTCAGGTAGGCCATGGCCGATCTCACTGCTTCCGGCTCGAGGTAGCCGCTCCCGGCGGCAGTGCTGCAGGCCGGGAGGCCAACTGCTACCTTGGTTGCCGGAAGGCCCGGAAAGCGTCCCGCCGGAGTGTCGAATCCTTCAATCAGGGCCTCCGTCATGGCGATGACGAAATCCTGCGTCGCGACGCTGTACGCCGCGCCGTCAATCCCGAGCATCGAGCCGCTGTTATAAAGCTGCACGTGCAGGAGGTCCATGGAATCGCGCAGCGCGTGGATCAGCGGCAAATAGGAGCCGCGGGTGCCGTTGCATTGCTTTTGCCCGCCCTGCACGCAGGCCGTCTCGGGAGACATGGTCAGATAGAGGTGGCGGCCGGTCTTGCTGCTGTATATTCTCTGTATTTTCCTGATCGCGTCGATCATGTATGCAATCCCGGGATCAGCAGGATCGCTGATCGTCCCGCCGTTGAATGAAAGCGAACCGCCCTCGAAATCAATGTCAATCCCGTCGAAATCATACTTGTCGATAATCCTCGTGACGCTGAGCACGAACGTGTCACGCTCACGCGGCGTTTCGGCGCGCACGCTCGCAGTTCCGCCGCCAAGACTGATGAGCACGGGCCTGCCCGACTGCTTCAGTTCCTGAATCTGCCTGCAGAAGGCGTCAGTGCTCGAGCCGGCGGGAGCAAACTCCATGCGGCAGGTGCTGCCTTGCGTCGGCATGGCAAACGCGACAATGATCACGTTGTAGTTGGGGTGGATGCGGTTCAGCGGCACGAATGGCGCGTTTTTGCTGTTCCAGTTCTGCCAGTATCCCACGAGCGCGGGCGAAGGCAGTGCTGCCCGGATCGCGCACGGCAGAAGCATCAGCAGCATGGCAAGGCAAATATATCTGTATTTTATTGTTCCGATCTCTATCACAGCAGATTCTAATTTATTCCAAATTCCATACTATCAGGCATATAAAAAACTATGCCAAAGTTTTGCTCACGCGCCTGCCCGCCGCGAGGACTGAACCGGCAGACCGCTGAATGGCACTCGGCATGTAACTGCCTCCATCATGTACTTTCTGGTGATCGTGCATGGCAGGATGAGTTAAAATCCGACAATTATCATTTATTTAGTCTTTTATTTCTTAAAAATTATGCAATTTTGAGTTTGAGTTTTTCTATAATTTCAAGATATAATATGACAAATAAAAATTCGTTCGACTACGATGACCTGATAAAATCAGGGCATGGCGAGCTTTTTGGCCCTGACGCGGGCAGATTGCCGCTTCCGAACATGTTGATGATGGACAGAATCACGCATATCGCCGAAAATGAGGGAAAGCACAACAAGGGGCTTATAGTTGCCGAGCTCGACATTAACCCCGATCTGTGGTTTTTCAAGTGCCATTTCGAATCG
>CAZIHB010000567.1:0-1730 GCA_964538535.1 uncultured Hyphomicrobiales bacterium
GTGCTTTTTGTCGTTCAGTGTTTCTTCCTTCTTCAGGTATTTCTTGATAAAACCGGGTGCGACCTTGTCGCCTACGGTTGATAAATCCGGGTAATTGTCCTTCTTCACCTTGGCCTCGATATTGAGTGCAGCTATCGAGTGGCAGCTCGAGCATTTGGATTCGAGAAAAATCGTTTTGCCGTCCTTTGCCTCCTCCTTCGCTGCCTCTTGCCCATTCAGATAGCTCGTGATGCCAAAGCACAAGGCCAGTGTCATTGCCCCCGTCAGGAATTTGATTGTTTTCATAAGTTCCCCTGTATATTAGATAATACAATAATAGTAACGATTATGCGAGAAAAATCTTTAGTATATTTTTTGCAGCATCAAATGTGCTGTTTAAAGCAGGCAGAGGGCCGGAAGATACTCCCTGCGGGTTACTCAGGATTTTGCCCGATTCTCCTTTGGCAAGCGAGAAAACCACTGCATGGCAGGGGCATGGGGCGCCGCCGTTCGGCTGCGCGGGCAGGTCAAGCTCACACCCCTGATGTGGGCATATCGCGCTGAAAACTAAAAACTCTTCGGCTGTATTTCTTTTCACTATAAACCTGGAGCCTTTCACCGAAATCTTGGCCACGCCGCCGATTGTTGAGAGAACGGGAATTTGAGAAATATCAACTTCAGCCGTTTCCCCAGGTTTAAGGCCGGGCGGGATCTCATCGCGCTCGCATGATACGAGGGCAGCACCTAAGAAACCGGCCGCTACTCCTGATCCCAAAATCATACCTGCAGCTTTCAGAAAATTTCGCCTGTCAGGGCTGTGTTTTTCGTTGTTTTCCATTTCAATTTTCCGTATTTGTTCCGGTTAATAAAAAACATGCAGTTGCAATGTCCATTCAGCAGAATATCCGCTGATCTGTTCGCTGTTGTAGATTCGATATTCCGGCAGGAAATCGAAAAATGGCAGCGGGTTTATATGCGCTCCGAAAACAAACTGATTGGCATAGAAGGGATGGTTCTCCACCTTATCTTTAGTCACTGCTCTTTCAGCCCTTACAAACGGCAGCACAGACTCGTGAAGCTGGTATGTGAGCTCAGCCAGGAAATTGAGCGTAAGCCTGCTGTTTTTCTTCTCTGATCTCGTATATTCGGTCATCAGGCTGAATTTGTCGGAGAGTCCGGAATTAACAAACAGACTGGAAATATAATAGTCACCGTTGATCAGTATCGTTCCGCCCAAAAATGCGTTTATGCTCTTGAATGCCTCCGGATACACAACTCCTCGCAGCACTGTGGACACTGATTTCTCCTCCACAATCGGAATTGTGTTGCCGTGCCTGTCTCGGGCAGTGAGTTTGCTCAAATTTTTCGAATCAAATACACCGGCGGAAAGCCCCAGCCATTTTATGCTCTCGTAGTCCACCTGTGCCCCGAGCTCAGCGTAATCATCGGGCACAACCGGCGTGCGGCGGTCGCGCGAATTGATGGCCGTTTTGATAAGCATCGTGTGATCATCGTATTTTGTGCCGATTGTGGGCTGAAAATAGCCGGCACGCAGCGCGGGAAGATATTCGGCAGGCCTGAAATATACGCTTGCAGCATATGAGTTTTGCCCCGTGTATCGTTTATCCTTCTCAATCTCGTAAGCCAGATTGTAGAATCCTTCGAACTCAAGCCATTTTAATGGTTTAATCAATATGGCAGGTGTGTATTGCATCACCATCCATTCCCTTCTCGTTATCATCTTGGGCGGG
>CAZIHB010000568.1:0-1729 GCA_964538535.1 uncultured Hyphomicrobiales bacterium
CCTTGACGCCGCTGCTCCTGGCCCGCGGTCAAGCCGCGACGCGAATATGGACGCGTTCGCGCACAGGCGGCTACACGGTCCTGGCGGGGCGCCCATGGACGACGACATTGATGTGACCGGTTTCGTGAACGAGCAGATGCGAGGCCAGCTCGGATGTTGGCGTTATATTTTTATCATTCCCGAGGCAAAACCACTCACAGGGAGTAACGCCATTCTTATCATGATTTTCATCTGCCCGGCCAACCTGCAGTGCAATCAGGTTATCCAGCGGGGCCGAAAGGACGTCGCGCATCCTCCTGCCCGAGCCGGTGATAATAAAAATTGCCCCGGAAAGGGCTTGAAAGGTTCCGCGCAATAATCCGGAGCCTGTTTTTACCGCGTGGGGCAGTCCTGATCCGTGTTGCAGCCTCACGGAAATGTTCCCCGCGTTGCTTTCCGCCCAGCCCTTTTGGCATAGCAGCCCCGCGGTTTTCGAAATATCTTTAATCGCGCTTTCCGGGGTGTTCATGTCAGCCTGCCAATTGCTCCCGGTCGTTTTTGCTTATTTCTTTTGATTTAAGCAGCTTGTACCTGCAGATGTCATCAATTGAAAGCAGCGGCATGGAATATTGGATGGCAAAAGCAGCAACATTCGGCAGCTTTGCCATGGTGCCGTCCTCGTTTGTCAGCTCGCAAAGCACCGCGGCCTTCCTGAGGCCCGCGAGCGCCATCATGTCAACGCTGCCCTCGGTGTGGCCCCGGCGCTCGAGCACTCCACCCTCGCGCGCTTCAAGCGGGAAGACGTGCCCGGGGCTTGCAAGGTCGCGCGGCTGGGCGTTTTCCGCCACAGCGGCCCTGATCGTGGTGATCCTGTCGGCTGCCGAGACTCCCGTCGTCACGCCGTTCCTGGCCTCGATGGAAACCGTGAAAGCGGTGCCGTACCTGCTCTCGTTGTCAGTCACCATCTGGCGCAGCCCGAGCTTTCTCGTTATCGCCTTCTCGAGGCAGAGGCACACTATGCCGCTGCACTCGCGGATCATGAGCGCCATCTGCTGGGGCGTCATGGTCTCGGCTGAAAAAATCATGTCACCCTCGTTCTCGCGGTTCTCGTCATCGACAAGAAGAAATCCGCCGCCGTTCCGTACTGCCTGAATCGCGCGCTCGGTGCGCTCTATATAATCAGCTCCGAAATCATCAAGTATGTTCACGCTTTATTCCTCACGACTGTATCGTTTTATTTTACAAATCTTTTAAATATGATATACAAAAATAAGAACAAGATTCCATTCGGAGAATAAATTATTCGCGTGCAGGTGGAATCAATTATTAAAATAATAATATTCAAGAGCAGATCGTCGAAACTAATTCGGGATAAGATTATAGAAAATTTGGCACATTAATTGAGTGGAAGAAAAGAAGCATATTTCGTTTGAATTGGAATATATGAGGCAGTGGTATGAAACGTTTTATAATGATCGTGTTTATTCTTTCGTGCGCGGCAGGGGCGAGGGCGGCCGAGCCTCTCGCCAGGGTGGAGCCGCTGCCCGGGCGGGCCGAGCTTGAGCTTTACTCCGACAACGAAGGCCTCTTCCTTGTGAAACTGCTCGAATATTATAAAAGCTCCGTCGTGCTGGAAACGCAGCTGAGGATGGCGGGCGAGACCCCGGGAGTTAAAATGTATGCCCCGACGATCGAGGACATCGAGTCGGGCGACGTGAAAATAATCAAAAAATTCCACAAGCAGGCCTTC
>CAZIHB010000569.1:0-1724 GCA_964538535.1 uncultured Hyphomicrobiales bacterium
TAATTATCCGAAGTACCGGCAGAATAGCGGCTGTAGTGATAGTAATGCGATGCTGCAATGTCCGCCTAATTATATGCCGGATTATTTTATATCAACACATTCGATCGGATTTTTTATACTCATGACTACTTTAATAAAAAACATAAGTTCGCTCGTCACTGTTTCCTCCGGGAAAAAGCTGTTTAAAACCGGAAGTGAAATGAAGGACGTTGGCGAGATAAAAAACGGCGCCATGCTCTTCGACGAGAAAATAATCTGGACGGGCACCACAGCCGAGGCCGAGGACAAGATAACGCGCGGCGAATTCAAGCCCGAAAAAGAGGTCTCGCTTGAAGGAAAGACGGTAATGCCGGGCTTCGTGGATTCGCACTCGCACGTTGTATTCGCCGGCAACCGCTCCGGCGAGTTCGCGAAAAGGCTGCGCGGGGCAACTTATACCGAGATAGCGGCCGAGGGCGGAGGAATTCTCGCCACCGTGAAGGCCACCCGCGCCGCGAGCATTGATGAGCTCGCTGAAAACGGCCGTGCACTGGCCCTTTCCGCGTTGAAGCACGGCACTACGGCGCTCGAGATCAAGAGCGGCTACAGCCTCAGCACCGCGGGTGAGATAAAGCAGCTGAAAGCCATCAGAAAACTGCAGAAAGAGCTGCCGATGCGCGTTGCTTCAACTTTTCTCGGGGCACACGACTTCCCCCCGGAATTCCAGGGCAACAAGGATGGCTACATGGACCTGATGATCAACGAGATGCTCCCGGCAGTGGCCGAGGCCGGACTGGCCGAATTCTGCGACGCATTCGTTGATAAAGGCTATTACACTCTCGCTGACGGCGTCAGGCTCTTCACGCGGGCGAAGGAGCTGGGATTCAGAATTAAGTGCCACGCTGACGAGCTGGCGGATGTTTCCGCCGCGGAGATGGCGGCCGAAATGGGCGCCGTCTCGGCCGACCACCTGCTCTTCATCTCTGATAAAAGCATTGAAGCCCTGAAGAAAGCCGGCACCGTGGCAACCCTTATGCCCGGCACAGCCTATTTCATCAGGATGCCCTATGCACCGGCGCGAAAAATAATTGAAAGCGGCGCTGTCGTGGCTCTCGCCAGCGATTGCAACCCGGGTTCCTGCTTCACCGAGAACATGCAGGCCGTGCTCTCGCTTGCCGTCATCAATATGCACATGACAGCCGAAGAGGCCATCTGCGCAGCCACACTGAACGGCGCAAGGGCTATCGGCAGGTCTGACAGGATCGGCAGCCTTGAACCGGGAAAACTTGCCGATTTTATTATTCTTGACGTTGATTCTTATACCGGCTTGTTCTATCATTTCGGTATTAACCACGTCTCAGGCGCGTGGATCGGCGGAAAGAAGGTGCTTTGATTTTTTTTTTACTTTTTTTCGAAAAAGCCTGTGACAAATCACGGGCTTTTTTGTTATTACATATAGTGCTTGTTCAATTTTAAATTTTGTATTTTTGAATATGTTGGATAATAAAACCGGTATGCTCATGAAAAAGTTCCTGCTATTAGCTTTTCTGCTTGGCACCATGATCAATTGCGCCATGGCCGACCGATGCGCCCATTGCAATAACGCGCCTGTAATCAGGGCCGGCTATAAGCCGCACGTGAAATACATTCTCGAGTATGAAGGAAGAGAACTGAATGAAAGCGCTGCTTCGATTTCGGCGATAGACAGCTCTTACGGCGAATTCTATTTTTCCACGGTCAAAAGC
>CAZIHB010000570.1:0-1715 GCA_964538535.1 uncultured Hyphomicrobiales bacterium
CGGAAGTGGTATCGCCCGAGTTTTCCGTGCCGGACGTGAAGGGCATCCACTCCTGCGCTAACGTGCCCTGGATAGATGTGCTGCCCACCTTGACGAAAGATTCAATCTATATAAACATAGTGAACCGCAACCCTTACGACTCGGCGTCCGTTAATATTCTGATGGACAGCATCGAGGTGAAAGGAACCGGAAGAATACTGTCGATGGTTCCGAAGCACTACTCTGATTTCAACAATGAATTGAACCCGAATAACTTATCTTTCAAGGAAGCTGATTACTCAATCAATAACAATCTCATTCTGCCTCCTGCATCGATAGTTGTGCTGGCTCTTCCCGTAAATTTATATTTATCGCACGATTCATCACGTGGGGATAGTCTCGGGATGATTACGGCAGAGCCTAACCCCGCACGTTCGTCTGCCCGGGTCAGGTATAAGATCAACAAGCCCGGCACTTCCGTTATTGAATTGTTCGATGCAATGGGCAACAAGGTCATGGAAATAAGCAACGGGCTGCAGATGCCCGCGTTCTATTCAACAGAAATCCCTCTTTCCGACCTCTCCGACGGGATTTACTTCCTCAGGCTGAGCTCGGCCGACGGAGTGCTCTCGGCACCGGTTATACATATTAAATAGGCATAAGGCACAATGCACAAGTTTACAGCATTAACCGGACTGCCGAAATTAAAGGGCATTGTTGCATTTGCTGCCGGAATGGCTCTCGGCTGCTTCAGCCCGAACCTTAATGCCGGGGTGTACGCTCATCTGCAGATTAGCAACGAGACTATTTCTTCAAGGGAGGACTTCAGCCTGCTTTACGGCGGCTTCATTGAGTTCATAATGCATTACGTCAACGGCCCCGCGGGAGTATGGGCGCAGGAACTTGACCAGAGAGGATTCGACAGGCCGGGCGCCGCTCCGGCTGCATTGGGGTGGGAGCTCTGCGAGGAAGGAAATCAAGGCGACGCGGCTTTTTCGCTCGAGCCGGGCGGCTACAACGAGAACGGCTGCTTTTACCAGAGAATACGCAAAACGGGCACTGCCGGCAGCGCGGGAATATCCCGGAACGTGACGCTTGCCGCGGGTGAAACATATGAATTTTATATCTGGTGCAGAAATGAATCAGGATCCGAAAACAGCCGGATGACGCTTTCCGTCAGGCTGATTGATTCGGCAACGGGCAGCGTTGAATGCAGGCAGGATCTCGGACTTCTTACGGATTGCTGGACAAAAAAAGAGGCAAGGCTCAGGCCCGCTTCGGGCGGCGCCAAGAAGCTTGTGATCGCGGTTTCGGATCCCGGGTGCGCCGCACTCGACGAGGCATCACTCATGCCGGCAAGTGCCGTGAAGGGTATTCGCAGGGAGTTCCATGATCTGATGAAATCATGGCGGCCCGGCATACTGAGGTATCCCGGGGGTTCATTTGCAGATGAAAGCATAAACCGGCTCGGCAATGCCATCGGGCCGATTGACAAGCGAAAATCGCCTAATACCGGCAGTAAGGATATATCTCAGAGAATGGATTTCGGGCTTGACGAGTATCTTTCATTCTGCGAGGAACTTGGCATAGAGCCTCATATCACGGTCAATTCCGTCTCGGCACCAGCCGAAGAAGCCGGTGAAATGGTCGAATACTGCAACGGCTCCCCCGACACCCGAATGGGCAGGCTGCGGGCAGAGAACGGGAGGACAAAACCATACGGCGTGAAATACTGG
>CAZIHB010000571.1:0-1714 GCA_964538535.1 uncultured Hyphomicrobiales bacterium
GAGTATCTTTCTCCTGTTCTTCATCTTGTTTTCGAACTTTTCCATAGTCGCTCACAATATCTTTTGCCAGCTTCCTCAGCACGGAGCCGAGCTCTCGTTCGAGGTTCCTGACACCCGATTCCCTTGTATATTCCCTGATGATTTTCATTATCGCCGAATCTTCGAAATGAATCAGCAGCTCGCTGATCCCGAATTCCTTCAGAAGCTTGGGAATAATATGCCTTTTTGCTATTTCAATTTTTTCCGGATCGAGATAGCTGCTCAACTCTATTATTTCCATTCGGTCGAGAAGCGGAAGCGGTATATCATATCTCACGTTGGCAGTCGTAATGAAAAGCACGTTGGATAAATCGTAGTCAACTTCCACGTAGTGGTCGTTAAATGCATGATTCTGCTCGGGATCAAGCACTTCAAGCAAGGCTGCTGATGGGTCGCCGCGGAAATCCATCGACATCTTGTCTATCTCGTCCAAAAGAATTACCGGGTTGACGGTCCCGGCCTTCTTCATGGATTGAACTATCTTGCCCGGCATGGCACCGATATAAGTGCGCCTGTGGCCCCTGATCTCTGCCTCGTCGCGAATGCCGCCAAGAGAGAACCTTACAAATTCCCTGCCCAAAGCCCTTGCTATCGACTTGCCGAGCGACGTCTTGCCAACGCCGGGAGGCCCAACGAAACATAATATTTGCTTTTTCAGCTGCCCTTTCAGATTAAGTATAGCAATGAACTCGAGTATCCTTTCTTTCGGTTTTTCAAGTGCATAATGATCTTCATTGAGTATTTTCTGCACGTGCTCGATGTCAAAATTGTCTTTTGTCGCATTTTTCCATGGCAATTCAGCAAGCAGCTCGATATAATTCCTGTTAACTGAAAACTCGGGCGACATGGGCGAAGTCTTCTTCAGCCTGCCGAACTCCTCGAGTGCCTTTTCCTTCGCCTGCTCGGGCATCTCGGCTTGTTCAATCATATCGTGGAGTCCCTGCAGCTCCGGAGAGAGTTCTTCGTCGTCTCCCAACTCTTTCTGAAGCACCCTGATCTGCTCTTGTATATAATATTTTTTCTGGGTCTTCATTATGGAATCCTGCATCTTATGGTCTATCTCGGATTCCAGTTTCAGCAGGTCAATTTCCCCGCTCAGCACCTTATTCATCTCGAAATATTGTTTCTCGAGTGTCTTCGCCTCGAGTATCTTCTGCTTATCATCCAGCTTTGCTTTTATATTTGCAGCTGCATAATAGAGCTTTTGAACCGGATTTGTGATTGTTTCGAAAGCAGTTATTATTTCGCCCGGCAATTGAGGATTGTTTTTAACGTATTCACCAAAAAGCTTTGTTGCAGTCCTGAGCAAAGCTTCAAGCTCAATGCTCCCCTGACTCCATTGCACGTCGATAATCTCTATGTCGGCCTCAAGATATTCCTTATTCTTATATTTCCGCTTCACCTTACCCTGAAACAACCCCTCGACGAGCACCTTCAACAAATTGTTGGGCAGGCGCAGCACCTGAATGATCTTGGCAACCGTGCCATACTGGTATATATCATCATAGGTCGGGTTATCTACCTGTGGGTCCTTCTGCGCCGTAACAAATATATATTTCTCTCTTTCCACTGCTTCCGCCACTGATTTCATGGTCGATGTCCTGCCTATCAGAACGGGAAATATCATGTTCGGGAACAGCAGCATGTCCCTGAGTGGCAGCAGGGTAAGCTTTTT
>CAZIHB010000572.1:0-1700 GCA_964538535.1 uncultured Hyphomicrobiales bacterium
CGCGAGCTGAATGCCCTGCCTGCCGCTGCTTGCCTCGATGCAGTCGAACCCGTTCACCTCGAGCGAGATCCTGAGCATCTTTCTTATCTGAGGCTCGTCATCGATCACCAGTATCTTTGTTTTATTTGTCATAACGGCAACTCTATTGCAAAAATCAGGCCATGCGGTTTGTTGTTTCGCGCCGATATTTTCCCCCCGTGCGCCTCGATAAACCCCCTGGCTATCGACAGGCCCAGGCCGGTGCCGCCCGAAGTGCTTCCCGGCACCCTATAGAATTTATCGAAAATTCTCGATAGCTGCTCACCGGGTATTCCCGCGCCGTCATCGGCTATCTCGATCAGGCAGCTGCCGGGGCGTGTTTTGGTTGTAATTGTAATGCTGGCATTTTCCGGTGTGTAGATGCACGAGTTAATCATAATATTAAGGAGTGCCTGGCGGATCAGGCCGTAATCCGCCTGAACCCGGGCCGGGGCCGGATCGAGATCCAACACTATTTGCCGGCTTCCCTTCTCGTCGGCAAGGCGGTCCTCGATGTCGAGTATCAGCTCATTGACCGGCCATGCTGATTTATTCAATTTAACCTGCCCGGCTTCAAGCCTGTTAATATCGAGCAGGTTCTCCACAAGGACGTCAATCCGTTTCGACGCGCTGAATATCTCCTTTGCCAGCTCGGTCACCACCTCGTGGTTGCCCAGCACGTTTTCATCGAAGAGCACTGATGATGATCCCGAGATCACGGCAATCGGAGTGCGGAACTCGTGCGAGATGGAGTCAATCAGCGTGTCGTAGAGCTTCTGCGATTCCCGCTCCAGCTCCATCTTGTGAATCATTTCTCTCGACTCTTCCTTCTCGTATATGCCGATCATCTGCATCAGGAAGTTGTTTATCAGGTTTTCGGATTCGATGCTGAGCTTCCCGGAGATCTCAATCCCCACGACCCCGATCCCGGAATCGTCCTTCCTCGCCGGTATATACTGCATGAAGGAATCGGGCAGGTTGCCGGTGCATTTGCCCGCTATCCTGTTGTTTTCCAGGCACCAGGCCGCAATGGTCTTTTCTTTGGCGGATATCTCGGGCAGCTCCCTCGAGGCGGCCACGGGGTTCAGCTTCGTGTCGAAAAAGACGGCGTTGGCACTGATGTTGCGGTCAATATGGTTCAGCGTTGTTTTAATTATATCCTGTCTTGTCTTGGCTTCCCCCAGCTCGCGCGTGTATCGCAGCAAGGCAAAGCTGTTCTGCTCGCGGATATTCATTAATTCCTTCTGTGTCCTGATTTTCGTTGACAAGATACCGCTGGAAAGTGCCACTACAAAATTCAGAAGGAGTGTGATGGCATCGTGCAGATTGTATATTTCAAAAGTGAACAGCGGTGGTATGAAGAAAAAATTCCAAACCAGAGAATTCATGACCGCGCCGGCGAAAATCGGCCCGCGCCCGACGAAGAAGGGAAGCACAATCAGGTTCAGCAGCAGAATCAGCCCCACGGTCTGATAGCCTATATACTCCCGGACCGGAAGGCAGACAAGCGAGAGAGCCGCTATGCTGGCCAAGACGTAGATGTATTCTTTTGGTTTGGATTTATACCACTGCTTTTTCGGCTTTTTCACTTGGCCGGACTTGATTTTTTCCGGCCGGACGATATAGATGTCGATATCGCCGCTCTCGTTGATCAGCCTGTCGATATAGTTATCTTTCTTTAT
>CAZIHB010000573.1:0-1685 GCA_964538535.1 uncultured Hyphomicrobiales bacterium
AAGCTCCGAGGCCGTTGGCTCTCGTTCGAATTCCTGCTCGAGCTCACTGAATTTCTTTCCGATTTTATTCAATGCTCCCACCCTGTTCAACGGAAGCCTGACGATCCTTGACTGCTCTGCAAGAGCCTGAAGAATCGACTGCCGGATCCACCAAACAGCATAAGAAATAAATTTAAAACCGCGGGTTTCGTCAAATCTTTTCGCGGCTTTTATCAGACCAAGGTTGCCTTCGTTTATTAAATCGCCAAGGGATAATCCCTGATTCTGATATTGCTTCGCAACTGATACTACAAACCTGAGATTGGCCTTCACAAGCCTTTCCAATGCAAGATTTCCCTCCATCGCTCCTTTCTTGATAAGGCGCGCAAGATGAATCTCATCCTCCGGAGTTAACAGCTCGACCCTCCCGATTTCCTGCAGGTATTTATCGAGTGATTGGCTCTCGCGGTTCGTGTATTGCTTGGTGATCCTCATTCATCAACCTTAAAAGCACATTAAACAATAATTTATATGATCAACACCGAATCCTTAACGAATTCTTTTCACTTATATTTCAAAAAAGCTCGCTAATTTAGACTTTAAAATGCAAAAATGCAAATTAGCTGTTATTAATTGCAGATTCTTAGTTTTTCTCCCCTGCCTTTCTTACAGGCGCGGCCACGAGCAGCTTGTTATAATTTATCGAGTGAAGAAGCTTCACCGTCGTGTTCACAACCCGGTCGCGGGCTATTCCCTTCTCGAACATTTTCTTTTCGCTCAGGTATCTTGATAGTATTTCAAATTCCAGTGCCTCCTTTATCTCGCTCTCATCCCGCTTGAAGTAGCCCTTTTCTTCCTTTTCGATGCTCTTCCTGAAATCGGCAAGGCATTTCCGGCTCTGGCCGCTGATCGGGTTCTGCTCCACACTCTTTCCTATACGATCCAAAAGCTGAAGTGTTTCGGACTTGTAGGCAAAACCCTTGCTGTCGCAGAACTTCACGAAATCCTCAAACATTTTATCAGTCACCTTGAAATCCTTTTCAAGCCCATGTATTTTCGACACATACATATTAGCGAAGTTGAAAATCATATTGTGGTTAAGAAGGTCGCTTACAAACTTGGAATACGTCTTGCCTTCAACAACAGAATCAGGCTGAATGCCGGTCATCTCATATACCTTGCGGCCGCGCAGGGTGTAGAAGATGGTGGTATCGCTGTTGGACTGCACTTTTTTCTTCTTGTATATATCAGCGAATGACAGCTTTTGAATGCAGCGCCCCGAAGGAGTGTAATACCTCGCGGTAGTCACTTTCAGGCTGGCATTATGCGGAAGCGAAAACACGTTCTGCACAAGGCCCTTGCCGAAAGAGCGCTTTCCGACAATTATGCCCCTGTCGTTGTCCTGAATTGCGCCTGCAAGCACCTCGCTTGCCGAGGCGGAGTATTCGTCAATAAGCACGGCAATCGGAATTGTCGAATCTATCGGATCGCCGTTGCATTTGTATGTGTAAACGTTGTCGGGGTTGCGCCCCTTGGTTGTCACGACGACGCTTCCTTTCGGCAGGAACATGTCGCATATCGAGACTGCGGCGTCAAGCAGCCCGCCGGGATTGTCGCGCAGGTCTATGATAAGGCCGTTAATCTTATGCATTCGTTTCAGGTCGAGAAACGCGTTGCGAAACTCTCCGGCAGCGTTGCGCGAGAAA
>CAZIHB010000574.1:0-1667 GCA_964538535.1 uncultured Hyphomicrobiales bacterium
CTTTTGGCCGCATCGGGCATAACAACGGCCGCCGAATTGTAGAGCTTCGCCCCGTCGCACTCCGCGAAGCCGAGCACAACGCACCTTCCAAGCGCGGAGGCGAGCTCCTGCACCTTCGAAATTGTCTTGCCGCCAAAAGGCTCGGCAAAGGCAGCAACTTCTTCCCTGCCGCGGAAAAAATAGCCGGTGGTGCAAAGCTCGGGAAAAACGATTATATCGCTTTCCGTGTCGCTTATTAAATCCATTATACGGTCGGTATTCTTCAGCTTGTCCCCAAATACGGGTCGCATCTGCACTACAGCAATTCTCATGTTTCGATCTTATCTTTAAACATTATATATCATCGGTGATAAAATTACGAAAAATTCAAATCTGTTTACATATATAAATTTTGTGCAGATGCTGATGGCCGCGAAAAATCGGGAGCAGCGCAGGGGCTCAAAATTGCCTCCGGAGCGACAGTGTTTTTATTTTATATATTCTTTCATTTTTAATTTATTACATAACGAATCCCCTAAATGTAAGAGTATTTAACGGATTTCAAGGATTACCCATTACTCTTATTATGCTTAACAAGCAGTTATTTTAGCAGAGAAAGCAAAATCGGAAAAAAAAAATTTTATCTTTTTCCATTTTTTCTGTTATTTGTAACAAGTGTTGTGTAGGTTTTTACACATTTTTACTTAAATATGTTCTTTTACGGACAATGATGAGGCATAAAGCCGTTTGGGGAATAGAAAAAACCGTGCCGATTTCCGGCCGGAAGTTTTTCGATAAGGTTGCGAATTACTGAGCTTTTGATTTCCCCGATTCAACCAACGGCAAAGAGAGTTTTGGCAACATTTTATCAGGAGTATTGCATGGTTTCAAAAGCACAACCAAGGTTACAGTTTATTGTTCTTTCCGTATTAATTCCCATCCTTTTGGTGGCATCAGCCGGCGATTCGTTCGCGCACAAGAGGAAAAGAAATTACAATCCAAGAAAAGGCAAAGCGATAGCCCTCGACGTCATCAGGTCATCGTCGCAAAACATCAGCGAGCTTGCAGGTCTCGAACCGGTACTTGTAGATTCACCCAGCAGCATAGAGGAAGGTGAGGTTACAAGCGTTGGCGAAGAAGGTGAAAACCTGGAAGAGCTTGCCCTTGAAGACGACATCACCGTCGATATCGAGCAGTTCAAGACTCTTTGGCTTTCCTATGTTGACGAGGACAACCTGACAGTCGGCGGGCTGAAAAAGCAGCCCATAATGGATGCCATCATGGATTGGCTCGGCACTCCATACAGGTTCGGGGGGGTATCAAAGTCAGGTATTGACTGTTCCGCATTCACACAGCGCATCTTCCTGAGCTCGCAGAATCTACTTCTGCCCAGAATTGCACGTTACCAGTTCACCTCGGGCACACGCGTGAAGAGAAGCCAGCTGCAGTTCGGCGACATGGTTTTCTTCCACACCTATTCATACGCGTTTCCATCCCACGTCGGGATCTATCTTGGCGACAACCTTTTCGCTCATGCAGGCTCAAGATACGGTGTCACTATCTCATCTCTCGAGAACACTTACTACAAAAAGCGCTTTATTGGCGGCACGAGAATAATCCTGAAGGACGTTCCAAAATATTCCGCCAATGACGATGATGATGATAGCAATGCCTCTGAGCAATAAGAA
>CAZIHB010000575.1:0-1663 GCA_964538535.1 uncultured Hyphomicrobiales bacterium
CCTCGGCCCTCTTCGGCACAGGCGGCGGCGAGAATAACTTTGGCCTGCGGCTTGAGGAATTCAACCTGGCCGGCGCCGGAATTTACGTTGGGCTGGAAGGGCTTTACCGCACTGAGAATAAAACAGGCTGGCAGGGGCTTTGCTCCCTTGCGCAGAGAAGGCTTTTCAGATCCGAACTTTCACTTGATGCTTCATTGCTTGCCAATAAATACCGCACCGAGCAGGTGCTGACGATCCAGCAGCCATACAGGACGCAGGACACGAGGATGGCCTTCGGCGTAACGGGATGGAATAAATTTGGCAGCGATTTCCTGTTTAAAAACACTGACAGCATCAAGTTAATGCCTTTCCACGACCGCACGGTCAGGGCATGGTTCTCTCATGCCTGGTGGCGCAACGACAGGGTGTTCTTCACCGGCCTCGCAGAATGGGAGGACGTGGAACGAGGCGGTGCTCAGTTTGAGCAGGCTTATGATAATTGCGGGAAGGTGATGTTTGCCTTTTCTTCCTCGTCCGAAGATTTCTACGCGGTCAAGAAGCTGAATTCCTACTTCACCGAGGATATGCCCGTTGGCGGCTGGGGTTCGGCGGTGATCGGCAAGGTGTTCCCGATCGGAAGCAGGGGAGAGGGCTTGTATTACGTTGCCGGCCAGGGCGAGAAATCATATTACTCGAAGGATTTATATCTTTTTGGCAGGATAACGGGCGCGAGCTCATTCCTCAGCAGCACCGGGAAATACACCTACGAGGAATTCTACTGCTCGGGTTTCTACAGGCTGGCAGAGGGCTACCTCCTTGCCGCGAGAATACGCCAGCAAAGCGTCTGGAACTGGCCTGCGCTTCGCCAGCTTATTCTTGATAACGATGCTGGCCTGAGGGGATACAGCGTGAACAAGCTGACGGGCGATAACCGCCTTATAGCCAATCTCGAGTTCAGAGCCTTCCCGGACTGGGAGTGGTGGGTGTTCAACCTGTCCACGGTTGCTTTCTATGACGTTGGCGCAGTGTGGAGGCAAAAAGTGGCGATAAGCGATTCGCGCTTCCATAATTCAGCGGGAATCGGGTTCAGGTTTCACTTCACGAAAAGTGCCTCGGAGAATCACATGTTCAGGCTGGACTTAGCGTATAATTTCGACGAGAAGAAGCCGGGGATAGTATTCACAACCTACCAGCTATTCAACGTGTTCGGCGATCATGGCTACAGGCTGCCGGAAATATTCGGCAGGGAATTTGATTATGAATAATATTTTTAAAAATAAAATATAGTTTTAAGTGTTTCTATTTTGCATGGTAAACAATAATGAGCCAAAATATGAATGAACTTATTAAGAAAATCGCGGGATGCATCGACCAAACTCTTCTGATGCCCAATTCGACACGCAAACAAGTCGAGGAGCTTTGCCGCGACGCTCTTGATTATGGATTTGCCTCTGTCTGCGTGCTGCCGCACTTCGTGCTGACAGCCAACAAGCACCTTTCCGGCACCGAGGTTAAAGTCGGCACCGTGATCGGTTTTCCACTGGGCGGCACATATACTTCGGCAAAGCTTGCCGAGGCTGAAAAAGCTATAGATTGCGGGGCACAGGAACTGGACATGATGATCAACCTTGCCGCGCTGGCATCGGATGATCCGGCCGCAGTAAGGGAAGATATAGAGGCAGTC
>CAZIHB010000576.1:0-1656 GCA_964538535.1 uncultured Hyphomicrobiales bacterium
GATCCTGGCTTAATCAAGCTCTTGTCATGATCGAAATATATGTTGTTGAAGGTGATGACTTCCCTGGGCTTATCGACTGCCACCGCAGCAACTGCTTTAGGCTCTTCCTGTTTGGCTTCCGGCCAGCAAAAGACAGCAATAATGATTACTGCAGCCGCGCCGCAAATCCAGTAGAGCAAGCTCTTGCTTTTTTTCGCTGGTTCCGGTTCTCGTCTTTCTTTTTTGTCTGATTTCTCGGATTTCACAAGCTCCAGGCGAAACTCACCTCTTTTGAAGGATTCGCCTTCTTTTGATTCTTCGACTGATATGCCATAATCCAGAGCCCTGGCGGCCAGTCTGGCAAGTGCATTTTTGCCCCAGGCGTTTGTGACGCAAATCTGCACCCCGTCCTTCATGGTAAGCATTTCTTCATCTTTCATGAAGTGGCATTGCTGCAGGTTTTGTGCCGGCAGTCCGTCAACGATTTTTTTGGACTGAAAAACTCCGAGCGGCCTGATTGTGTTGAAAAATCCGCCTTCAACTTCTTCGTACATGGTGTCGGGAAATTTCTCTTTAAGCTGGCTATAGGTAGTGGTTGGATAAATCCGCATGTAGGCATGAATAATGCCGAGAGCTGTGCGATTCATGGCTTTGGCAAACACCAGAATTTTCTTTTCCATACAATTCCTTTACTACAATGAATATTGATTATTTACCCTTAATTGCTTTTTTCACGGCCTTTTTGGCAGTTGTGCTCAATTTCTGATTTTTAGGCAGCCCCAGGGCGCCCTTTGCCGATTTAATGGCGCTTTTTTTAAGTTTGTTCAAAAGTCCCATGTGATCTCCAAGTGAAAAATTGAGGGAGCAGCAGCGGCTGCCCCCATAATTGCCCATTTTCGGTATTCTGCCATAAATGGCGGACGATTAGCATGTTGCACCATGCCTGCAGGTTTAGTTCCTGCCCGATTCTGTCAGAGAAATCGTATCAGGAACGAAGATTTTATCCTCCTTGTCCGATACCCTCACTTTGATGCCAAAAACGGCGTTCATATTCTTCGTGAAATTCCCCACGAGAGTTCTGCCGTTTGCTTTCACCGCTGCATCCGCAGCAATCTTCTTGCTGGCGATCGAAGCGATGCTCGCGTCGTCATCAGCAAACTTAACGCCGTTATACACCCTTAACGTCGAGCCGAATTCTTTTTTGAAGTTCGCCCTGAGCGTTTTCACTTTCATTCTGCCGGAAATATCGAAATCTGCCATTTTAAAAACCCTTATTGATAATTAAACAAAAGACCCGGTATCTAAAAAAACGGTTTATATCGAAACGATCATACTACCTGATTTCAAATAACTTGTTCAGCTTGAAGAGCACAGCTTTCTTTTTTCTGCTTCCAATGGGGATCCTCAATCCGTTTGCCATAAGCGCGGATGCGATCTTGCCTTTCGTGATTTCTTTTATTTTCATCACGTTGATCATGTAGCTGTTGTGCACCCTGATAAAGCCTTGTTCTGAAAGCAGATCTTCATAGAAGCCAAGGTTTTTGCTTGAGATGCAAGAATCGCCGTTCTCAAAAAATATATGAGTATAATTCCCGTCAGCTTCAAATCTTTCAATTTCGTTCGGGGCAACGAATAACATTTTCCCGGAAATATCAAGTTTTATTTTGTCGCTCATCT
>CAZIHB010000577.1:0-1654 GCA_964538535.1 uncultured Hyphomicrobiales bacterium
CAGGGCGTAAGCGAGATCAGAATATGGGGCGAAAAAAAGTACTCCATGAAGCTTATCATTGATCCTGATAAACTTACGGGCTACGGGCTCACTCCGCTCGACGTGAAGAACGCGCTCCTTGAAGAAAATGTGGAGCTGCCTTCAGGCAGAATCGAGGGCTGGGGAACAGAATTAACCATTCGCACACTCGGCAGGATGTACACCCCGGAAGAATTCGATAATCTTATCATCCGTGAGAAGGATGGTAAAGCCATTAAATTCATGGATGTGGGCAAGGCATACCTGCTGCCGGAGAATGAAAGAACCATTATGAGAGGCAATGGTGGCGCACCGATGGTCGGTGTAGCTATAACACCTCAGCCGGGCTCCAACCATATAGCAATTGCAGATGAGGTGTATCAGAGAGTTAACCAGATAAAAGCCGACCTGCCCGATGATGTGGAGGTCGGAATAGCTCTTGACACGACAAGAAACATCCGGAAAGCAATATCTGAGGTTATTGAAACCATCCTGATTTCCTTCGGGCTTGTCATTATCGTCATCTTCGTGTTTCTCAGGCACTGGAGGACGACGCTTATTCCGGTTCTCGCAATACCTATCTCGCTGATCGGCACTTTTTTCATCATGTACGTCTGCAATTTCTCGATCAACATTCTTACTCTGCTTGGAATCGTTCTTGCAACCGGAATTGTGGTGGATGATGCTATTGTTGTGCTCGAAAATATATATAGCAAGATAGAATCAGGAATGCCACCGATGCGCGCGGCACACGAAGGGTCAAAAGAGATTATATTTGCTATCATTTCGACAACGATTACGCTTGCCTCGGTGTTCCTTCCCATCGTCTTTCTGCAGGGACTTACTGGCAGGCTTTTCCGCGAATTCGGCGTTGTAGTGGCCGGCTCAGTCCTGATATCTGCTTTCGTTTCACTTACTCTTACCCCTATGCTGAGCCGTAAAATCCTCAAGAAAGCTGAGCACGAGAGCAGGTTCTTCACCTGGTCAGAGAATATGTTTAACAAGCTGATGGCAGCATATGGCCGGGCATTGCAATCCTTCATGCAGCGCAGGTGGATTGCCCTTGCTATCATGGCTTTTTCTCTTGTCGTAATTTTCGCTATCGGGGCCGGCATACCCTCCGAACTTGCACCAATGGAAGACAAAAGCAGGTTCAACATTGTTGCAACAGCACCGGAAGGCACGTCATATGACCTGATGTATGATTATATCGGCAAGGTGATCGATGCCGTCGATACTCTCTCGGGGAAGGAATCTTTAATGTCTGTAACGGCCTCGGGCTCAGCCGGAGGTGTTAATAACGGATTTGTTCAGGTGATGCTCGTTCCTCCCGGGGAAAGGGATAAAACGCAGACCGAAATAGCGGCTATAGTCAGCAAGAAACTGAGAAAATTGTCCCTTGCAAGAACAATTATTCAACAGGAACAAACCATCGGCGGCGGGCGAAGCGGGTTGCCGATTCAATATGTTCTGCTTGCTCCGAATTTCGATAAGCTGAAGGAGGTCGTACCGGTTTTTCTCGAGAAAGCCAATCAGGATCCTGCCTTCCAGGTTGCCGACGTCAATCTGAAGTTCAACAAGCCCGAAATGAGAATCAATATCGACCGTCACCGGGCGCGACGCATGGGCGCCAGTC
>CAZIHB010000578.1:0-1653 GCA_964538535.1 uncultured Hyphomicrobiales bacterium
GGGATAGAACACTTTCACGCCTGCTTTCTCGAGGTTTTCCGCCACGTACATAGCGTTAGTGCTGTGTTTTTTCATTCTTTCGTGCAGCGTGCGAGTGTTCTTCAGTATGCTGGCAGCCCTGAAGCTATCCAGCACCGGGCCGAGAAGCATCGTGGCGCCGTCAATCACGCTGCGCAGTCCCGCGACAAACTCGTGTGAACCGCAAATTGCGCCGGCCACGCAATCGTTCATGCCGTTAACAAATTTCGTCATGCTATAGATGACAACGTGAGCACCAAGCTCATGAGGCGAAACGACGAGCGGGCTGAAAGTGTTGTCAACCATGAGTGTGATGCCGTGCTCATCGGCAATTCTGCGAAGCTCGCGGATGTCGGCAATCTCGAGCAATGGATTGCTGATCGTCTCGCAATAGATCACCTTCGTGTTGGAATTGATCTTCGACTTGATTGATTCGAGGTCGGTGATATTCACGAAATGCGTTTTGACGTTGTATCTTGGCATGAAATTCTTCAGGAATGCGTAAGTGCCGCCATAAATCGTCCTGCTCGAGATAATCTCGTCGCCGGCCTTCGCTGCCTGCATTAATGCGCACGTGATGGCTCCCATGCCGGAACCCGTCACCTGTGCGTCCTCAGTATTCTCCATGGCAGCAAGCACCTTGCCGAGATTCTGATTCGTCGGCGTCTGGTGCCTTGAGTATAAATAGCAGCCTTCCATTTCCTCGTGGAATGCCTGCGACATTTTTTCAGCGCTCAGAAACGTGTATGTGGCCGAATCAGTAATCGACGGGTTCACACCGCCAAACTCGCCAAAAACATGAAAGTCCTGCATCCTTGAAGCCGGATCCGTAACCATAAAAATTGCTCCCTGATATTATATTTTCAATTATTGAAGGCATAATTTACTTTGCCTTTATTATTATAGTTCCCGCTATAACAACAGGGCAAAATTGCTAAATAAATGGCTATCGGCAAAGTCCAATTTGCCGGCTGTGCATTTCCCGGTGACGGCAGAAGCCGCTTTCCATGCGGACGGTAGGGAAAATCCTACATAAAAATCAGCATCTTCTTATATTTTGTGTTTATAAATAGCAATAATTTTGAATTGAGCAAAGCAATCAGCTCTTTTGAAACTGGTAAGTAAGTCCGGGGGCGGTTTAAAGCCGAATCATTGAGTACCCCGAGCCGCGTAATGATATTCGGGCATCAGCCCGGGATTTATTCCGCACCACCCGGACTTTTTTTTTTGCAGACGAGAAACCCCGATAAATTTGAATCCTGTTGTTTTACAGGATTTTTTCGTATTTGCGGTCTCCCTCATTTTAATCTGCACTGCTTGCAGCCGGTGCCGGATCGGCGGGCATAATATTTTTATTTTGTTGTACGTTTGTTAATAAGCTAAATTTTCAATAGATTTCGAAGATAAGTTTTACGCTTTTGTTAAAGAGTATTTTAAAATAATCGAGAAAGGTGATAAAAATGTACGACATAGTTAAGCAATCCGACCCGGAACTCTACAGAACGCTCGAGTTGGAATATAACCGCCAGCACGAGAAAATCGAACTGATCGCCAGCGAGAACTTCACATCACCCTCCGTGATGGAAGCCCAGGGCTCAGTGCTAACAAATAAATATGCAGAAGGCTATCCCGGCA
>CAZIHB010000579.1:0-1640 GCA_964538535.1 uncultured Hyphomicrobiales bacterium
ACTCCTTCGCTTGGAGTCTGAGATTTTGGCCACTGCCTGTAGCTCCCCTCAATCGTGAGCTTATAGATTCTGCCGGCTTCCGTGGGCTGCGAGTATTTAATTTGCCCGCTTTTTGAGTCAAGCGTTATGACAGTAGCGCTTTGGGCGGAAGAATCCGAGCTGCCCGCGAATAGTATGGCCGCGAGCACAAATAGAAAATTAAAATGCTTCATAAATGCCTCCAAAAAGTAGTAATTCATAAATCAGAAGACTTGCCGATTTCCTTCGAAGCAGGCTGCATCCTCATTTTCTTATCTCTACAACACGGTCCCCCGATTTTTCGAGGTTTTTTTTCGGAATTCGAAAATATTTTTCACATTAGCGCGGAGGGGCAGAATAATGGATCAGGAAGGCAGAACAGCTGGATATTTTTTTATAGTAATGCTGATTATTTTTCCTATATTCGCCATTAAGCAATTAATAACTATATCGTGTAGAGTATGGGGCTTAATCTACCTAAAGTCAAAGTAATTGATCCCAAGAAAGAGCATGATCTCTTCATGATAATCCGAGCGGCGGACAATCTGGAGCTTGTCTCGGCGGAACTTGTTGAATTTCATGAGAATACGAGCGGGCGGCTCTGGGGCATCCTGATGAAAAAATTTCGCCCCCAGATGCCTCCAAGGCTTGTGGATGACTTCGATGACGGCTATCAGGACGGTTGGAGCAACATACTCATAAACCGTAAATCGTTCAATCCCGAAAAGGTAAAAGTTTTCCCCTGGGCTGTTGCAGTTTGCAGCAATGCAATCAGCAATCTGTTCAAAAAACTGAGAAATTACGGCAGGAGATTCGAAAGCCTTGATGATGCCGCGGAAGGCAATTCCTGTGAAATAGTGGCGTATGGCGGCAAGGCTCTTGCGCTTTCTTCGGCTTTGGATGATGAATCCCGAAAGCAGACAATCAGAATTATCGAGGACGCGATACATAACTTATTGACCGAGGATGAGCGGGATGTGCTGAGCATGCGCATTTACTCGGAATTGGGGTACGAGAAAATTGCAGCGAACAAGAATATTGCCGTTTCGACTGCCCATAAATACTTCAAATCGGCCTGCTTCAAACTTAGAAAATATTTGAAAACACAAAATATAACCCTGGATGACTATGTCGGAGAATTTTAACACGAATTCAAACCAAGGCGATCCGGAAGACGAGCGCTTCGCAGGCCAGATCAAAGCCCTGATAAAAATAGACAAGGAAGTAGAGATAATAAGGCGGGTGCTCGGCCCGGAAATGAAAAGAGGCGACTACAGGGAAAAGGCCATCTTCCTGAGCCGCAAAAGGGCTGCCGGAATTGTATTCCTCGTGCTGCTCATTTTAGTCTTTATTATCTGGTTCTTCGCGAAGTCGGCCAAGTCAGAGGCCGCGTCAGAAATCGACGCGGAGCCGAATGTGACAGAAAATACCGTTGCGGCCGCGCCGCAGAGTGCCCCAATAGAAAAGCCCGCGCTGAAAGCAAATGCCCGTGCGGACGTTTACTTGTTTCACGAGATGGGCCTCGAGAGCGCGGCAAGGGCTGCCGGGGCAATTCTCAATCAATTCGGGAGCCGGGTTAAAATAAACCTGATAAACTGCAAGGATGTAAAAACCATTTTGCC
>CAZIHB010000580.1:0-1636 GCA_964538535.1 uncultured Hyphomicrobiales bacterium
CAAAGCGCGATTGCAAACCTGAGTATTATATAAAATGAAGGGGGGCAGTCATTCAATCCGATCTTTGTGAAGAAGAATGTTGCACCCCAGATAAAAGTAACGAGGAACAAAAAAAATTCCGCTTTCCAGCTTTTCATACATCTCCTGATAATTCAAGCTAATCTTTGCCGTTCTGTTTTGCCCTGAGATCCGGCGCCGGGTTTTGATTCTTTAATCTTGCCTCCAATGCCCTTCTGGCCCTGTCGCGCCTGATTTTATTGAAGTTCACGGTCTCCCTGAGCTTTGTGCCTGCCCTTATCACACCTCTTGCCCGCAATGTATCTTCGGCATTGATATATCTCTGCAGGTTCACAAGTCCGCCTCGTGATTCCTTCGGAATCTGGCATATCGGTATCAGCGCTTCTTCCACTTCAAGTGGATTCTCAGGCAACCTAAGGATCACGGGTTTGTTGTCGGTCAGCTCGGCCCATGGCCCGCCACGCTTCCGCGAAAAATCAAAAACATCGATGATCACGACGGGTGTGCCCGACATTCTGGCCACTTTACCATCCTGACCGCGCCTGTAGCCTTCTCCCCAGTGATAGAGCCATTTGGCATCGTGCTGAAACTGCCTGACACACGAATGCGACACCGGCCGTCCGGGCATGCTGAACTCGTGAAAAGCGTTGCCTGCCTGAGCGTGGAAGCTCCAAGTGAAGGGCAGTATCCAGTTGCTGTCTATTGATGATTTTGCCTTCAGCTTCCGATATACAAGTGAATACCGGCCCGGATACGTCGGCGTGCTTTCTTTTCCGGTGTTTGCCGCTGCAAACCTTACCAGAACTCCCCTCTCGTAGCAGGCATAGCACTGATACGCATTGCTGACGAGAATAAGTTTGGGTATATCCTGCGCCTGCGGGTAATAATGCGGGAACGCGGAATAGGCTCGCGTATCCTCCATGAAGGTTTCCGGCACTACTATCGAATCGCCTTTCCTCATGAAGCGGAGCTCCTTCCGATTCAGAAGCATCAGAGCCCCCCGGGCAGTATAGTTATTTGTATCCCGACTGTATGCCCTGAGAATTGAATCACGTGTTGTCGTCTTCCGTAAAAATACCTTCTTGTACCTGATCAGGGGTAAATCTTTGCTCACCATACCTGAATCGATGGGAGCAACCTCGGTTGTTTTACTGATAGCGGAATTATCGCCGCTTTCCCCGCAAGAGAGGGAAAAAAGCATGATGAACAATAAGAGGGCAAGCTTTCGCATACTACTACCGTAATTGAACAGCAATGATTACTATTTTTTACAAATTTAATTTCCTTTTACTTATTTCCAACAACTCATTAGTATTCGGGTTGATTTTGTGAGTGATCGCCCTTTCCCGAATAATAACTAAATGCGCGGCCGCACTGGTCGCGGCTGCGCATTTGAATTTTTTTTGCGGCAGATTTACTCGATATTCTGTATCTGCTCTCTTATTCTTTCCAATTCTTCTTTAACGTTGACGACGTACTGCGAGATTTTCGCGTCATTTACTTTGGATCCGATAGTGTTGATTTCCCTGTTCATTTCCTGAAGCAGGAAATTGATTTTCCTTCCCATCGGTTCTGTTGCCTTCATCGTGTCGTGGAAGAATTTGAAGTGCGAGCGCAG
>CAZIHB010000581.1:0-1630 GCA_964538535.1 uncultured Hyphomicrobiales bacterium
TGGTGCGGCCCGTGCAGGATGATAGCCCCCCACGTGGAAGAAATTGCAAATGAATACTCCGACAGGGCAAAGATCTTCAAGCTCGACGTTGACAACAACCAGAACACGGCCATGCAGTATGGCATCCGCTCTATCCCCACGATTTTGATATTCAAGGGCGGCGAAGTGGTTGACACTATTATCGGTGCCGTATCCAAGCAGCCGATCTTTGACAGGGTGACGGCTCAATTTTAATCACACGGCAGGATAAAAATGATGACACTCGCGGCATCGGAAGCCGAAATCGCGTCGGAGCTTGAAAGCCTGCCACTCTGGGAAAGGCAGGGCGATGCCATTGTCAGGGAGTTTGTCGCGGCCGACTTTGCTGCCGCGGCGGGATTGATCAGCTCTATTGCCGTCCTTGCCGAGTCGGACGGCCACCACCCCGATATTATGCTTTACGGGTGGAATAAGGTGCGGGTGGTCCTATCCACCCGCGAAGTAGCGGGGCTCACGGAGCTTGACTTCGGGCTGGCAAAGAAAATTGAAAAATTGAATAGCATGGAAGTTTTATAATTATTGAAGGGGAAAATCAAAGATGAGTTCAGAGATTTATGATATAGTAGCCCGTGAGATACTGGATTCTCGCGGCAATCCTACACTGGAATGCGAGGTTATGCTCGAAGACGGTTCCTGGGGCAGGGCTGCCGTTCCCTCGGGTGCCAGCACCGGCGAGTATGAAGCATGCGAGCTTCGCGACGGGGATATGAGCCGCTATCTCGGCAATGGAGTCGAGAAGGCAGTTGCGAACGTGAATGAAATCATTGCCGACGAGCTTGAAGGCTATGACGCCACGGAGCAGGCACAGATAGACAGGATAATGATAGAAATCGACGGCACACCCAACAAATCCAAGCTCGGCGCCAATGCCATCCTTGGAGTCTCTCTTGCCTGCGCGAAGGCTGCCGCTGAATTTCATAATATGCCTCTCTACCGCTATCTCGGCGGAATCCGCGGCGGAGTGCTGCCCACGCCGATGATGAACATACTCAATGGCGGCAAGCACGCCGACAACACTGTTGATATTCAGGAATTCATGATTATGCCCGTCGGCGCGGACTCATTCAGGGAAGGCCTCAGGATGGGCGCGGAAGTATTCCACAACCTGAAAAAGGTGCTGAAAGCCAAGGGATACAACACGTCGGTTGGCGATGAAGGCGGCTTCGCCCCATCGCTGAAATCGAACGAGGAAGCCTTCGACGTGATACTCGAGGCAGTGGAGAAAGCCGGTTACAAGCCAAAGGATGATATTGTGCTCGCGATCGACGTGGCTTCGAGCGAGATGGTTGAAGACGGGAAGTACAAGATGTTCAAATCCTCGGGCAACAAACTCACATCCGAAGAAATGATCAACTGGTACGTGGATCTTTGCAGCAAATACCCGATCGTCTCGATCGAGGACGGCCTGGGCGAGAATGACTGGGAGGGCTGGAAGCACCTGACAAACATACTTGGCAACAAGGTTCAGCTTGTCGGCGACGATTTATTCGTCACGAACCCGTCATTCCTGCAGCGCGGCATCTCCGAGGGCGTAGCCAATTCGATCCTCGTGAAGGTGAACCAGATCGGCACCCTTACCGAGACCCTCGAC
>CAZIHB010000582.1:0-1624 GCA_964538535.1 uncultured Hyphomicrobiales bacterium
CCGAATTATCAACCGACCCGGAATAATAGTTCATGCCAAGTGCAATAACTGACTTCACTCCCGGCAGAATGAGAGCCGGGTCGCGCCTTTTATCAAAATTCCTCTCCAGGTAGCCCAATCCGCCATGCCGGCCCGATGCAACCCACTCCCCGAATCTTGCCGCCGCAGGCTCCAATGGCTCTGCAACGGCAAACCCGACCGGTTCGAAACCAAGCTCCCCTGCCTTTCGGAGGACTTCTTCCTTAATATCTGCCGGCAAATACATAGATCACGAATACTATATTGGCCACATACTTCATTATAAACAAAAATAGTATTATTTTTGAATATAATTGGTCTTTGCCGTAATTATCCAACATTTACGGCTTATGACCGTTAGAAAATATATGTTGCACTTTCGGAGGATGCTTAGCAAGCAGAAATGGAAATATCACTTGGTGGTATATTTGTATTATTAGGTACGATTTGTGCTTTTTTTGAGTCAGTTATCAGCTCGATAGCGCAGGATGATATTCAGTCCCTCAAGCAAACAAATCCTAAGCGCTGTGAAGAGCTCCAAAGGATAAAGTCCGGTTTTACCGATGAACTAAACAGCTTTTTGATACTCGAGGTGTTTTTCTACAGCGCCTCCGCCATTTTTCTCGGATTTTTCTCGGGATCACGAGGCGACATTCTGATGCCGCTCTGGCTGTTGCCGCTGTTTCTTGCCGTTGTACTATTCTTCAGGTATTTCTTTTACGGCCTGGGGCGCCGCGCATCTTTTTCATTCAAAAGCTCCCTTGTTCCCGTTCTAAAAATGGCCGCTCTGGCCACGAGGCCTTTGCTGAGATTGAACAGGTCGATTCTCAACAGGATCGGCGGCAAGAGCGAGGAAGAAGCCTCGCGGTTCGAGATTTCGGCCCTGGTTGAATCCGCCCGGGAAGAAGGCTCGCTCGACGCCGACGAATACAGAATATTGAAAAACATCATGCATTTCAGCGAAGTGCTTGCCAGCGACGTCATGACGCCGCGCACGGTTGTTTTCGCCTGCGAGGCAGACCTGACCGTGGCAGAAGTGATTGCAATGCCGGAACTGCGCATGTATTCCCGCTTCCCGATTTTCGAGGGCGAATCACTCGACAGCGGCGTTATCGGTTATTGCATCACAAAGGATATATTGCTCGAGGCTTTGCGGGGCAGAACCGCGACGAAGCTTCGCGCGCTATCGAGAGAAGTATATTTCATTCCCGAAAATGCAGGATTGGACAGTGCACTCGATATGTTTCTGAACCGCAGGCAGCACTTGTTCATTGTCGTGGATGAATACGGCGGTGTGGACGGCCTGCTGACGATGGAAGACGTGCTTGAAACTATGCTTGGCGCCGAAATTGTGGATGAGGCAGACAGGGTTGTGGATCTGCGCCTGCTTGCCAAGCAGCTAAGAGACAAGCGCGTGGCATCAATCCCGCCTCCTGTCGAGTAAATTCTTTTTGCGGTAAAGCAGAATTTTCTTATTTTTGTACTCTCTGATACGGGGTGTAGCGCAGTCCGGTTAGCGCACCTGGTTTGGGACCAGGGGGCCGGGGGTTCGAATCCCTCCACCCCGACTACGGAAAGGAAGAAAAAAGAAAAAAAGCTAAGCGTC
>CAZIHB010000583.1:0-1609 GCA_964538535.1 uncultured Hyphomicrobiales bacterium
AGGGGCGCCAACGACAATGCCTCGGGCACGGCAGCCTTGATTGAAATGGCCCGCCGGCTTCAGGCAAACAAAAAAATGCTGAAGCGAAGCGTTATCATTGCAGCCTTCGATGGCGAAGAATACGGGCTGCTGGGGAGCACTTACTTCGCCGCTCATCCACCCTGCAATCTGAAACAAGTAAAAGCAGCAATCAGCATAGATATGATAGGAACCTACAGCGAGCACCATGCAGTCGATTATGTCGGGTTCGCCTCCTTTGCAGATGGAAAGGAATTCGCTAATACACTGAACCGCACGCCGAACCTGAACGCTGAGTTCGAACCTTCTGCCAGTATGTGGAAAGATCGAACCGACACAAAGCCGTTCTACGACAGATCCATTTCTTCTCTTCAGGTCAGCACCGGAAATACAAAATCCTATCACACCGCGCTCGACACGCCCGATAAAATTGACTTCAACGGGATGCAGAAGATCTGCGATCAAACCTTCATCGTTGTTACGGCACTGTCGCGGAAGAACGAGATTGAGTTTGCGCGCACCCACGAATTTGCGCGAGACATAATTTCACCGGTGAAATTTGGATTTATCGCCTCTTTGGGCAGCAACCAATTTAAATACACAGAAGGCGCGTTCAACTCGAAATCGTTAATTTCATTCAGCGGAGGATTATTCACGGAAATTTCTCCCAAGCCCGGCAGGAATGTCAGGATTGAGGCACAATACCAGCGCTATGGCAGCAAGAGCCATATGGGAGACATCCTTCTGAATTCGATTGAATTGCCGGCCACATACTTTTTTTCAACAACCGGGATGCTGACGAGAGTCGGCGTCGGCTTGGGGGCATATTTAAACTATAATTTAAGCGGAACAATCGGCGGAAAAGATATCGACTGGAACATCTATAACAGGACAGATTTCGGCTACAGGCTCTGCTGCAACATGGATATATTGAATTTTGTCTGCACTCTGACCTATAAGAACAGCTTCGAAAATGCTTTCAAAAATTTGCAGAAGGGATTCGGGAAGGCTGTGAACACCGGCGTCTATTTCGACATCGGATATTATATTCTGCCGTGATTGCCGCAGCCAAGCGAGGCATAAGTATAATAAACTGCTTTATGATTCAATGCAGGGGCCGAACCTGCTTCGGCCTCTGCCATACTGATGTAAACGCCTCGCTGCCACTTCAGCTCTTCACGATTTTTGCCGTCAATTTCTCGATGCCTGTATCCACCACGAGCAGGTATATACCCGCGGGAAGGCTGCCAATGTCGATGCTTTTATCTGTGGCGTCCTGATCATACTCCATCACAACGCTGCCAAACAAATTAAGCAATTTCGCGTGCCCGCCCCGGGCAAGGGTACATATTATTCTCAGCCGCCCCGTGGTGGGGCTTGGAAAGGCAAGAAGCACCGGTTTTGGATCCCCGCCCGCCACTTCAGAGGTACCCGTCGTGAATTCAATCTCCTGGCCATAAGCCGTGCCTCGTGCGTTCGTTGCATACGCTGCCGCGTAGTACTTCGTGTCGGGCAGGAGCCCGGTTAAATAGCTCGTGAACTCGCCGGTGCCCACGCTGTCAGTTGTGTGGCCGTCCTCATTCGTGCCAAG
>CAZIHB010000584.1:0-1590 GCA_964538535.1 uncultured Hyphomicrobiales bacterium
AATTACTTTCTCGTCCGCAACAAGCTTTACGGCGTGATGCACAAATTCTTCGCCGAGAATGATTTTATCGAGATTGAGACGCCCGTGCTGATGAAATCGACCCCGGAGGGCGCACGCGACTTCCTCGTGCCGAGCAGGATCAACAAGGGCAAATTCTACGCCCTGCCGCAATCGCCGCAGATATACAAGCAAATCCTGATGATAAGCGGCTTTGACCGCTACGTCCAGGTGGTGAAATGCTTCCGTGACGAAGACCTGCGCTCGGACCGCCAGCCCGAGTTCACGCAGATCGACATCGAGATGTCGTTCGTTGAAGAAGAAGACATAATAACGCTGACCGAGAATTTCATACGCAGGCTCTGGATGGAAGTGCTCGGGATGGATATCCCCGCGCGGTTCCCGAGGCTCACATATCACGAGGCCATGTCAAGATACGGCTCGGATAAGCCCGACCTCCGCTTCGGGATAGAAATCCACACGATCAATGACATCGTGAAAAATTCCGGCTTCAAGGTGTTTCAGGAAGCACTTGCCATGCCCCGCGGCATAGTGGCGGGAATCAACGCCAAGGGCTGCGCCTCGTTCTCGCGCAAGCAGCTTGACGAGCTGACGGAGTTCGCGAAGAAATACGGCGCCAAGGGCCTTGCCTGGATGAAATTCACCGACGGCACGGTGAACTCGCCGATCGCAAAGTTCCTCACACCCGGGGAAATCGACGCCATCAAGAAGGAATTTGCCGCGGAAGACGGCGACCTCATCCTTATTTCCTCCGACAAGTGGACGCGCTGCTACACGATACTCGGCGCGCTAAGGCTCGAGGTGGCACGCCGCAGCGGTATAGCCGAAAAAGTCAAAAATGATTATAAATTCCTCTGGGTAGTTGATTTCCCGCTCTTCGAATATGATGATGAAGAAGGGCGCTTCATGGCCATGCACCACGCCTTCACATCTCCGAAGGACGAGCACGTGCCTTTCCTGAGGGAAGACCCCGGCCGGGTGAATGCCAAGGCCTACGATATCGTGATAAACGGTGCCGAGGTGGGCGGCGGCAGCATCAGGATACACGACAACGAGGTGCAGAAAACTATTTTCGACCTGATGGGCATATCGGATGAAAAGGCTGAAGCGCAGTTCGGCCATCTGCTGACGGCCCTGAAATACGGCGCTCCGCCGCATGGCGGGCTCGCGCTCGGGCTCGACCGCCTGGTGATGACACTTGCCCGCACGGAGAACATCCGCGACGTGATTGCCTTCCCGAAAACGACGAGCGGGCTCTCGCTCATGGACGGCTGCCCCTCCGCGGTTGACGAGAATCAGCTCGAGGAGCTCGGGATCACGACTCTGAAGGGCGGCAAAGAATAATTTTTTTTCCGGCGATAAACAACGCGATGCCCGACAGTTAGCGGGGCTCGGCAGCAGCCGGGCCCCTTGGGCAAAAGAAAAAATTAAAAAAATCGCTTGCAAGGCTCCCGGGAATGCCGTATTTTTGAATCCAGAAATCGGGCCCGTAGCTCAGCTGGGAGAGCGCAACGTTCGCAATGTTGAGGTCGAGAGTTCGATCCTCTTCGGGTCCACTGGCCGAAGAAAAGG
>CAZIHB010000585.1:0-1587 GCA_964538535.1 uncultured Hyphomicrobiales bacterium
CAGAAGATTTTCGGCTCAACTTCGTTCGAGATCGGATAGGGGTTCATCGCATAAAAAAAGTGCCCGGCTGAATCAGCAGGGCACCTTTATTATTCGGCCGAATGGAAAGATGATGTCAAAACGGCGGTAAATTCAATATCATCATATGACATTATCAAAAACGTTGTCATAGGCCTGTTCGCCATGGAGGGCCTCATCCAGGCCGAGCATCTCGTCCTTCTCGGAGACCTTGACTGGCGTGATGAAATTGATGAGGACAAGCATTACATAGGAAAAAATGAACGCGTATGCCGCGCTGCCCACTACAGCCGCCACTTCCTTCCAGAAGAACGCCGGATTTCCCTCGAGCAGCCCGGATTGAATGTTCACTGATTTAGTGGCAAATATGCCGAGCAGAATTGTGCCGAGCACTCCTCCCATTCCGTGAACGCCCCACACATCGAGAGCATCATCCCAGCCAAGCTTATTCTTGAACCACACGGCCAGGTAGCACACGATGCCTGCAAGGACGCCGATCAGCATGGAAACCGGCAGCGTGACGTATCCTGCAGCCGGCGTTATGGTTGCAAGCCCTGCGACGGCACCCGTCAGCAACCCGATCAGCTTCGGTTTGCGGTCGCGGCTCCACTCGATGATAAGCCACGTGATTGCCGCGAACGAGGCAGCCGTGTCCGTGTTGAGGAAGGCAAGTGTCGTCACGCTATCGACTGCCAGCTGCGAGCCGGCATTGAAACCGTACCATCCGAACCACAAAAGAGCCGTGCCAATTGCCACGAGCGGCACGCTGTTGGGTTTGGATTCTTTATGCTTTCTCGATCCGACATAAAACACAGACGCGAGGGCCGCGAAGCCGGCAATAGTGTGCACTGCAACGCCTCCGGCGAAGTCGAGCACTCCCCATCTGGCAAGCAGGCCGCCGCCCCAGATCATGTGGACAAAAGGATAGTAAACAAAAACCTGCCAGAAAATGAGGAACAGAAGCCAGGCCTTGAAAGTAACACGGTTCATGAACGCCCCGGTGATTAGAGCAGGCGTGATAATGGCGAACATCATCTGATAGGCTATGAATATGTAAGTCGGGAATTTGCCCTCCGGCCCCATTAGCTGGTTGAAAGGAATTCCATTAAGGAAAATGTGGTTGAAATTGCCGATTATCCCGCCCTCGCCGCCGCTGAAGCAGAGGGTGTAGCCGATCGTGACCCAGAGGACGGTTGTGAGGCCGAGCGAGAGGAAAGTTTGCACCATAACGCCGAGAATATTCCTTTTTCCGGCCAGCCCGCCATAGAAGAAAGCCAGGCCGGGAGTCATGAGCATCACCAGGCTCGTGGCGAGTATCATGAACGAGGTAGTACCAGTGTCAAGCATCGAAAGCTCCATAGATTGTAGAATAGATAAAAATCAAACAGCACAAATATCCTGTTAATTCACTCTACAATCAATCGGGCTTTCATGGAAATACGAGTCAGTGCCTGCCATAATTTTATCTCAGTGATACACTGATAAGCGATGAACAGCCTGCGTGAAAAGTCCCGATTACAGCAATAACGCCTTGAATGGTCATCCCCGCGAAAGCGGGAACCTATTGAT
>CAZIHB010000586.1:0-1581 GCA_964538535.1 uncultured Hyphomicrobiales bacterium
CCATTCTTCGCCAAGGGGGCGAACTACATTCCACCGGATAATTTCCCGGCTCGTGCCACAATGGAAAAACTCGAGGATATGCTGCAATCAGCCGCCGCCGCCAACATGAACATGATCCGTGTGTGGGGCGGAGGAAATTACGAGAGAGACGAGTTCTATACGCTCTGCGACAAGCTCGGGCTGCTCGTCTGGCAGGACTTCATGTTCGCCTGCTCCATGTATCCCGGCGACAGCCACTTCCTGGAGAACGTGCGGGCCGAGGCCGCCGACAACATCACACGGCTCGCTAACCACCCGTCGCTCGCGCTCTGGTGCGGCAATAACGAGATCGACGAGGGATGGCACAACTGGGGCTGGCAGCTGAAATACATATTCAGGCGTGCAGACTCCGCGAAGATCTGGAATGATTACAAGAAAATTTTTCATGAGCTGCTCCCGGCAGAGGTTGCTGCACATGACGGCACACGCCCCTACATTCCATCTTCGCCGCTATTCGGCTGGGGCAGGAAGGAGAGCATGAAAAACGGGGATTCGCACTACTGGGGCGTGTGGTGGGGCAATCAGCCATTCGAGGTATATAATGAAAAAGTGCCGCGCTTCATGTCCGAATACGGTTTTCAGGGTATGCCCGCCATCAGCACTTTCAGAACATTCTGCACCGAGGCCGATCTTGACCTGCGATCCGAAGCAGTGAAAAATCATCAGAAGCACCCCACCGGCTACGAGACAATAAGAAAGTACATGGAGCGTGACTACAACGTGCCTGATAAGTTCGAGCGATATATCTATATTTCTCAGCTGCTGCAAGCCGAGGGGATGGCAACGGCCATCACTGCGCAGCGCCGCGCTATGCCCTGGTGCATGGGATCGCTTTACTGGCAGCTGAACGATTGCTGGCCCGTTACATCCTGGAGCTCGCTGGATTATTTTAATAATTGGAAGGCCCTGCACTATTATGCCAAGAGGGCATTCGCACCCGTGATAATATCAGCCGCTAAAAATAAAAGCAAACATGATATTTACATTGTTTCCGATTCATTGCATGAAATTAGCGGCACCTTGAACTTGCGGCTTCTCACTTTCGAGGGTAAAGAATTATTTAATGATTCCATAACCGTTAATGTCAAGCCGGGGCGGTCGAATATTTATTACACGCTCCCGAACAAAATCATAAAGAAGCACAATCCCGCCAAGGTGTTCATGCTGGCCGAGCTCCGGTCCGGTAACAATCAGATCGCCGAGGCATTCATCTATTTCGCGAAACCACGGGATCAGAGGCTGCCCGACCCCAAACTTGAAATCCGCCGGCTGCCGGACGGGATGATCGAGGTTAGCGCAAGGACTCTCGCGAGGGGCGTGTGTTTATCGGGTGCAGGCGGCGAGGCACTTCGGCTGAATGACAACTTCTTCGATCTTGCTCCGGGCACGAAGCGCGTCGTCAGGCTCGGGAAACCGGCAGATGAAAGCATTAAAGCCGAGAGCCTCTATCCCGGCAAAGGCAGGTAATCGGCCGAAGTCTATAATTTTTTTCAAAAACGGGTGTAACTTTTTGCCTGCTCAACTGTCATTATAAAATGTAAA
>CAZIHB010000587.1:0-1569 GCA_964538535.1 uncultured Hyphomicrobiales bacterium
TGGCCGTATTTCTTCCTTTCGACCATTCTCGGATCGCGTGTCAGCATGCCGAACGTGCGCAATTTGCCGCGCAATTCTTCATCAAATTCTACCAAAGCGCGTGCAATAGCCAATGAAATTGCACCTGCCTGCCCGGTGGGGCCGCCGCCGCGCACGTTCACTGATACGTCGAACATACCCGCCTTCTGCGTCACATCGAGCGGCCTGAATGCGGATGAGCGCGTGACTTCCACGGGGAAATATTCGTTTACAGGCTTTTTATTGACCGTAAGAGTGCCGTTGCCCGGAAGTAATCTGATCTGAGCGACCGATGTTTTTCTTCTTCCCGTTGCAATGTAAGCTTTCATTCAAAAAACTCCAACAAAATGTTTTTTTAACTTTTCTACTGAATTAGTACTTCATCTCGTATGGTACCGGTTTCTGTGCTGCATGTGGATGCTCGCCGGCTCCATAAACTTTCAACTTCGTTAGTATCTGGCGGCCGAGCCTGTTCTTGGGCAGCATGCCCTTAACAGCGTGCATGATTATCTTCTCGGGGTTCTTAACCTTCAACTCTTTGAAGGATTCAAACCTGCCGCCACCCGGATAAAGGGTATTGTGGAAATACTCTTTCATTTCCGGGCGCTTGCCCTGCAATTCTACTTTCGAGGCGTTGATAACAACGACAAAGTCGCCTGTGTCCACGTGAGGCGTGAAGATTGCCTTGTGCTTGCCGCGCAGCAATACCGCTATCTCTGTGGCCAATCGGCCTACTGTTTTGCCGGAGGCATCAACCACCCACCATTCCCGCTTGATATCCTCTTTACGAAAGGATTTCGTTATTTTGGCTGAGGGTTCCACTTACTTCTCCTATTTATTATGAAGTTCATAATTAATACAGTTTACAAAACTAAACTAAAACGCCGTATTTGCCAAATAATATTATAACAAGTGGAAAACTACTTCCCCTTGCGATAATTTTAACTCCTCTCTAAGCCGCCCTTTATTGCCTGTATTCTGTTCTTCCGCTCCGGAGCTGTTCGCCTTCAATCAGCGAACGGCTGCCCTGAATCCCGGCTTCAGCCAGACTTTTGAGCGGGCCCGCAGATCAGCTTAGCCATGCAAATTAGCCTTTTTAGCTTGTTCTGCCAAATTGTTTGTCCAGCTCGCCGAGTGTGAATTCAAGCACCACCGGCCGCCCGTGAGGGCAAACGTAGGGCATATCGCAGGCTGACAGCTTGTCCGAGAGGCTTTGCATCTCCTCTTGCGACAATTTTTTACCCGTTTTGATTGCCGCCTTGCAGCTGTAGGATGCGGCTACGGCATCGCGCTTCGAGCTGTGTGTGATTGATGCGCGTTCTGCATACTCGTGCAGTATCTCGCACAGCGCGTCGTGTTCGCGCCCGCTTTCTATGTCAAGAGGTACGGCCGTCAGTTCCACGCCGTAATCAGTCTTTTCAAATTTGAATCCCAGATCGTTCAGTTCAGAGTAAAGTTCCTCGACCAAAGCCCTTTCGGCAGGGCTCAGTTTCACCGGTTCAGGGAACAGCATCGTCTGGCTGTTGGCAAGCTCTTTGTTCATCGCCTTGA
>CAZIHB010000588.1:0-1565 GCA_964538535.1 uncultured Hyphomicrobiales bacterium
GCAGCGGCCTCCGGCGACGTTGAAAGAAAACCTGCCTGGTTTGTATCCCCGAATTTTTGATTCTGCAAGCATAGCATATAGATCGCGGATCAAAGTGAAAATACCGGTATAGGTTGCAGGATTGGATCTCGGAGTGCGGCCGATCGGGGACTGATCTATCTCGATCACTTTATCAATGTGCTCAAGCCCCTCCACGGATTTATACTCTAACGGCCTGACTCTCGATTTGAAGAAATGCCTGGAAAGAATCGGATAGAGCGTATCATTGATCAAAGTGGATTTGCCTGAACCGCTCATGCCCGTGATGCAGACCATTTTCCCGAGAGGAAGAGTCATATCAACATTTTTCAGATTATTCCCGCAAGCACCGCGCAGCACGATTGCATTGCCGTTCCCCTCACGTCGTTTTGGCGGTATTTCGATCGATTTCCGGTTGTTGATATACTGAGCCGTCAGGGAACGTTCAATAATATCATCAGGGAGTGTGTTTATTTTTCCGGGTTCTACGGCCATGATCACTTCACCACCGTGAACGCCTGCTCCCGGGCCAATGTCAATTATCAGATCGCTTTGCTCGATCATGGCCTTATCATGCTCCACGACGAGAACGGAATTGCCAATATCCCTCAGCTTTTTCAAAGAATTAATAAGCTTGTTGTTATCATGCTGATGAAGTCCGATGCTCGGCTCGTCCAGAACATACATAATGCCGACAAGCTGCGAGCCAATCTGCGATGCAAGCCTTATTCTCTGCGATTCGCCTCCGGAAAGTGTTCGGACGGGGCGGTGAAGGTTCAGATAAGACAGCCCCACATCAGACAGGAACTCCAATCTCGAGCAGATTTCTTTCAGAATAACTCCCGCGATCTTGCTATCCCTTTCGCCAAGCTTCTTCTTGAATTTCAGGAAGAAATCCCGCGCGGAATTAATATCAAGCAGTGAGAGCTCGTGAATACTGTGCCCGTCGATATAAACGGAAAGGCTTTCAGGCTTTAGCCGTCCGCCCCCGCAAGAACTGCAGACATTTTCCACCATGTATTCCTCGAGCGATTTTTTGAATGCCTGAGTGGGTGGATTGAGGTATAAATGCTTTAGCCCCGGTATCACACCAAAAAATTTCTGATTATATTTAACTTTGTTCCCTGATGCGAAGCCGTACTCAACATCAATAGGCTCGCTGCTGCCATATAAAATCGACCTGAGATCTTCCTCGGAAATGGACGAGAGAGGCGCGTTAATATCTATTGCCTTCATTGTGCAGAATGAGCTGATTTGAGCCCAGAGCCAGCTGTTCTTCTTTTTATCTACGGCCGAAATAGCCCCCTCTGCAATTGACAAGCTATAATCCGGTATCAAAAGATCAAGGCTGAAATCGTTTGTTTCGCCAATACCCTCGCAGGTTGGGCAGGCGCCGTAAGGAGAATTGAACGAGAATTTATTAGGAGCGAGCGCATCATATGATTTTCCACAGGACGGGCAGGAATAATTAGTGCTAAATAGCACGTTATCCCATTCTCCATTCTCAGACTCAAAAAGAACCATCAAAGTGCCGGTTCCCAGGTTCA
>CAZIHB010000589.1:0-1564 GCA_964538535.1 uncultured Hyphomicrobiales bacterium
GGCAGCCAATGCAATCGCCATCGTCGGCTCTAACCCGGTTTCGGGCATGACTCTGATGACGCTTATCCTTTCCTCCTTCATTCTTGTCGGCGTCGGGCTGACGGGCACGGTAGGAATGGCAAGCGCACTCGTGATCGGCGGAATTGTCTGCACGGCTCTCTCCATGGCCGGCGGCTTCATCACTGACCTCAAGGTTGGCTATTGGCTCGGCACATCGCCCTACAAGCAGCAGTCATGGAAATTCCTCGGTACTTTCGTTTCAGCTGCTACCGTGGGTGTTGTGATTTATATCCTCAATCAGGCCTACGGCTTCGTGCCCGGCCCGACGCATCCCGAACCGCTTGGAGCTCCTCAGGCCAACGCCATGGCAGCTGTCATTCAGCCGCTCATGTCGGCCAACGCTCAGGTGTATTGGATGCTCTACATCGTGGGTGCAATTTTCGCGCTGCTCATGAACTGGCTCGGCATTGCTCCGTTGGCATTCGCTCTCGGCATGTACCTGCCTCTCGAGCTTAACACTCCTCTTCTCATCGGCGGGCTCGTGGCTCACTTTGTGAAGAAAAGCTCGAAGGATGAGAAGCTTGTCAATGCAAGGAATCAGCGCGGCACTCTGATTGCCTCGGGCTTCCTCGCCGGTGCCGCTATTTTCGGCGTGATCGGCGCTTTGCTGAAATTCTTCAATTTCGACCTCACTCTGAACGTCTGGGGTGCAGGCTCGTGGATGCCTCAGATTCTTCCGATTTTCGCGTTCATAGCCCTTGTCATTTACATGGTGTGGGATACGTGGCGCGCCAAACCTGAAGATTAAATCTCAATGGAATAATTTCACAGCACAGTGATTTTGAAAAGCCCCGTGGGTTCTATCCCACGGGGCTTTTTTTAGCTATGATAACAACCGGCCGGACTAAGCAGGCACCGATTCGTGGAATCGGCCTGCCAATCCCCTCCCCACTCACAAAAAAAACCGGCCCGTTCTTTATTCGCTACATGATTTCGCGGATGACCGGGCCGGTATTATTTATTTTCGGCACGATGCAATGTTTGTGCACCGCCGTTGAATTTACTCTCGTCAGTTATTCTTTTTGGCTTCCTTCGGCACGGCAACCTCCCAGTGGCCGCCCTTCGGGGGCTTGGGCAGCTGGCGCTTCAGTATCCACGGGTTGAGTATTTTCACGTCTTTATACGTCGTGCCGTTTGCCTTGGCCCAGGCTGCAAGATCGGGCACCGCCTCGTCCACGCGGAGGAGCTCGGTGCTGTAATCTTTATAAAGCTCGCTTTCGGGCATGTCAAAACCATACTTTTTCTTGTTCTGCATGATTTCCTTGAATATCGCGATGCGGAATACGTACCTTGACGTTTCTTCATTGAGATACATGTCGAAGTAGTTTTCAGCGCTCTGGTAATCCTTTGATTTCTGCAGGCCGCTGTTCCCCATGTTGTATCCGGCAGCAGTCAGCACCCAGGAGCGGTGCTGCTTGTAGCCGCCCGTGAGGTACTCGATCGCGGCTTCGGTGCTTTTTTCTATGTCGCGGCGCTCGTCCACGAGCTCATCTACTATCAGCCC
>CAZIHB010000590.1:0-1560 GCA_964538535.1 uncultured Hyphomicrobiales bacterium
ACGGCAGGATAATCAGCAAGTCGGAAATAGTGGGATTCAAGGACGGCAATAAAATACTATCAATGGTGCTCGGGGAGCTTTCCAACATAGCTCCGGGGATGGAAATAGTGTCAACGGGCGAATCGCTCAGCGTTAACCTTGGCGACAGCCTGCTTGGGCGCGTCGTTGACGGCGTGGGCAACCCCATAGACCAGCGGGGGCCGCTGCTTTCCACCTCGAGAAAGTCCATATACGCCTCGCCGCCGAACCCGCTGCTCAGGAAAAGAATCACGGAGCCGATAGCCACCGGCATAAGGGCAATAGACGGCCTGCTTACATTCGGGAAGGGGCAGCGCGTGGGGATCTTCGCCGGGTCGGGCGTGGGCAAATCCACAATACTCGGCATGATAGCGCGCAACACTTCCGCCGATATTAACGTGATCGCCCTGATCGGCGAGCGCGGCAGGGAAGTGAAGGAATTTATCGAGAAGGATCTCGGCAGGGAAGGCCTGGCGCGGTCTGTCGTCGTGGTTGCAACAAGCGACACTCCATCACTCATGCGCGTCAAGAGCGCGCTGGTGGCCACGACCATCGCGGAGTATTTCCGCGACAAGGGGCTCGACGTCATGCTTATGATGGACTCCGCCACGAGGCTGGCCATGGCCCAGCGCGAGGTGGGGCTGACGATCGGCGAGCCTCCGACAACCAAAGGATATACACCGTCAGTTTTCAGCATACTTCAAAAAACGATGGAACGAGCCGGCAATTCCGACAAGGGCTCCATCACGGGGCTATACACCGTGCTCGTCGAGGGCGACGACATGAATGAGCCGATAGCCGATGCCGCGCGCGGCATACTTGACGGCCATATCGTGCTCTCGAGAAGAATTGCTTCCCTGGGGCACTATCCCGCCATCGACGTGCTGGAGAGCGTCAGCAGGTGCAGGAGCGACGTGGCTGACAAAAGCCACGTGGCTGCCGCGAGGAAAGCCCAGGAGATGCTGGCAGTTTACCGCTCGGCCGAGGACCTTATCAGCGTCGGGGCTTATCAACGCGGCGCGAACCCCCGCACCGACAAAGCTATCGACCTGAACGGCCCCATCAACGATTACCTGCGCCAGGCGATCAGCGAGAACGTGAGGTACGAGGAATGCGTGGACAGGCTGAAGGCAATAGTGGCGGGAGTCTGACGGCTTAGAATCCGCTTGCAGACACGCGGGGAAAAATTACACATGCAGTTATTTTATTATAAAATCGCGGCCGCCTGAAAATGGCAAAGAAATTCAATTTCAAGCTCGAGCCGGTGCTGAAATTGCGGCAGCACAAGTCCGCCCTCGCAAAGGACGAGCTGCACCGCGTTCTGGCCATTCGGAATGAAAAGGAAAAAGCCATAGCCGAGACCGATTCCACGCGCAGGGGAGTTCCCACGGCAGAGGTGGGGAAAACTACGGCTATGGACGTTCAGGCTAATCTGCATTACCGCACCTTTCTTGCCGGCGAGCTGACGAAGCTGGAGGCCGAGAGGCTGAGATTGCTCGAAATCGAAAAATTGAAGAGAGAGAAACTCAGCGAGGCGATGAA
>CAZIHB010000591.1:0-1545 GCA_964538535.1 uncultured Hyphomicrobiales bacterium
GATTGTATCAAATTCTGCAAAAGGGTGTGAAAAGTCCCGGTTGCAGCCAACAAAATTCTGCTTCGTCATTCCCGCGGAGGCGGAAATCTATTGATTTACATAAACTTATGGATCTCCGCATCCGCGGAGATGACAACGGGAAAAGCCCGTGCCGCGTTTTTTTTTGCGCAGGCTCGCGCGGCAGGCACAGGCATCCGGCAAGAAAACAAAATTATTATTATTTGAACGACCTCTCGAACAATTCCGCTATCGCGCGCCTGCCGTTATCTTCAAGAAATCTCGTGCCTGTGCCGCAAAAACTGTTCTCGGCTATCACCGGTTTTTCCGTGGGCACCCATTCGCCATGATTCCAGCAGAACCAACCGTCTCTCGGTTGATCGAACACGAAAAGCTCCTTGTTGAACAGCTTGGCCAGTTCGGCCCCCCATCCCGTGCCGCCCTTTACGGTGCGGTCGGGCAGTATCTCGCCCACGACGAAGACCTGCCAGCTGCTATTGACCTGATACCATATCGACTGCAGAATTTTCCTGAAGTTGATCGAGTCTGTGTAGCCGCGGTTCATCAGCCTCGAAACATAGTCCAGGCTGACGTCGCCCTTTTTTAGTTCCTCGCGGGAAAGCAGCCTGACGCCGCGCGTACGCACCGTCTCGTGCCCCTCGAACGAAAAATTCACTTCCACTATACCGAATTTTTCGGCCTGCCTGCCAAACTCTGCTTCGGCACCAGACGCGCCGCCCGAATTGAGAACTGTATCATTTTTATCCAACATAAATCCCCCGCCCCAAATTTCCGATACATAATGATACAAAAATACGAATCCCTCCCGACACCACGCAATCAATCGCGCGGGAAAAGAGTGAAGAATATTTGGGAGAAGAGGAGACCTATGTAATTCCTATTATTTTGAGCAAACGAGCCTTAATATCAACAAATGGCACGTTCAGATTTACTGTATTAATATATATATTATGCTCTGAATATTGATAATGCAGATCATATTCCTTCTTTACAGTAGGATACAGCAGTATCCCCGATGCATTTAATGTTTTTTTATCAGACGCAACACGCTGATTAATCAAGTAACTAAAGAGTTGGTATAAGTTTACTGATATTATTTTCTCTTTTTTATGGTGTACCACCATAGTGCTTGAGTAATATTTCGTGTCAATTATAATTTTGCTTGTATCATTCTTAAGAGTAATGTCTGTCTGCATTTTCGGGATGAATTTTTTACTTTGCTCATCACAAAGCTCAAATTGCCAGTTTATATCTTCCCTACCCACTTCCGGATACATATTCTGCTCAATTTTATAGAAATTCCTGACAAAAGACTCGAAAAGGCGATGCATCTTCTTTTCGTCGCGAGTGAAATCAGAGAAAACCAGTTTCCCGGCTTCCTCTGAGGGCACAGTGTTATCATAAATAATACGGCATATATTTATTATAAGTCCGTAAAGTCTGTTATTCCTGTTGAGCTTCACCTGGCTGAACACTGCCGGTGACAGCTCAATGCGCGCAATTTCGCCAAACATGCGCAGCAATTTA
>CAZIHB010000592.1:0-1543 GCA_964538535.1 uncultured Hyphomicrobiales bacterium
TGAAGAAAATTATCTACCAATCGCTTTTATTATTGATTTTCGGATTGATATTGGCACCTGCTGCGCATCTGCCCGCACGGGCACAGCTGGATACGCTCAAGCCGAAGTGGGTGGTTGCTGACTCTTGTATTTGGGTGACTGTATCGCCAAACGACAGTATTGTTGCATCAAACACCGCACCAAAGGACGCTATTGATCCTAAAGGGCATAAGAATTATGCAACAAGAATCAATCTCTACAATTCGGAGGACGGCAGCTTAATTCGCTCGTTCACAAATTACGGAGTATGCTGGAATATGCACTTTTCTCCGGATTCGAAATATCTCATATTTTACAATAATATTGGTATTGTAAAAAAAGATATACTAACCGGAAATGAAGATACAACAAATGTTTCGTTTCTTGTAAACAATTACCGCTACTATTTCTATTTCATGCCGACACAGAATCCTGACGAGATTATTTGGCTCGGATTAAATGGAGATAAAGTCGGTGGCAATGAGATGGCCTGCTGCAGAGTTTCGTTGTCGCAAAAAAAAGTGCTTTCAAAAGTCGTGCTCGATTTCGGTCAGTTTTATACAGACCGGATATGGAATTCTCGGGACTACAGGTATCTTGCCATGTGGGTTCAGCCATTCCGATACGGGAAAATTATCGATAAAGGCTTTATTGTAGATACTGACAGCATGAAGGTAGTTCTCGAAACGAAAGACAAGGAGTTTATTGAAAACTGCAATTTCAGCAATGATTCAAAGTATGCGGTGTATAATTTAAATGGAGAAAAAGCCGGTCTGCACGTTCTTAATTTGCAGAACAATATGGAAGAAATGTACTTAAATGCCTTGACTGGCGTCGGGTACTTTGCAAGTAACAATAAATATTTGCATATATATGAAGCCGATTCAGGAACAACAAACATATTTTACAATGTTTATGATTATTATGATAAACATCGTATTGCGAAATATAATTGCTCTTTCTATCATCCAATTATAAGCACATATGTTTGCGATCAGAAAAAACTAATAATTGGAAGAGCGTCCTTAAACCGTACATCATGCCTTTCGTTTCCCGTTAGTGGAATGCAGCAGTCTGTTAAAGGGAGTAATTCAGGAATCAGTATACTGCCAAATCCCACTGAAAGCGCGATGCGAATCGAATGGGAATCGGAAACTCCCGCCTCAGCCTCGCTTTCGATCATGGATATCTACGGCGGCACGGCCCTGAAAATGGACAATATCAGCATCGGCGAGGGCAAAAATTCCCTGCGGGTTGAAACGGCTTCGCTCGCACCCGGGGTGTATTTCCTGCGGCTATCCGCCGGCACCGGCCCGGCAGGAATTATCAGGACGGCGAAGTTCGTTGTGGCAAGGTGATGCACGAAGTGGCGGGCCGCACAGTGGCGGGCCACAGGGTGGCCGTGACCCGATAAATCCCGAAGGCCCGGCATGATTGTTGAAAATCACGCGCCAATCAATTTTCGACCCCGAAGGGGTCGCATGTTTATAGAAAATCGCGTTTTTAAGACAACATTCGACCCCTA
>CAZIHB010000593.1:0-1541 GCA_964538535.1 uncultured Hyphomicrobiales bacterium
ATACCGAAGAATTGCAGAAGCAGAAGGAACGAGTGAAAGAGCTTGAGGCAGAATTAAACAGAATGAAAGGCAAGAAAAATCATACCTTTGAAGATTTGGCACTCCTTGATATTATTCCTGCCGCCATCTGCGTGATTGACCCGGAAAGAAACCTTGTCGATTTCAATGCTGCCTTCTCGGAGCGCTTCAAAATCAGTAACCGCGAGGCGGCCCTCGGCAAAAAATGCAACGAGGTGCTATCAGCGCATTCAGGCGAAATTTGCCGGGATTGCCACCTGGACCTGATCATGGGCGTTAAAAGCGCCGTTAAAAGAATTGTCTGCATGGAGGATTGCAGCGCCGGCAGCACATCATGCACCGGAGTGAAGAGAACAGAGCGGGTTTACACGAACCCCATAATCAGTGCCGATGGTGAGGTGGCAGGAGCTGTCGAGGTGATAGTCGATATTTCCGATATAATTGAGAAAGAAGAGGAAATGCGCAGAATGATCGCGGGCAGGGATAAATTTCTATCCATTATCGCCCACGACCTGAAAAACCCAATAACTGGCTTCCTGGGCCTGTCAAGGATACTTTCCCAGGAGTTCGATGACTTGACGCTTTCCGACATCGAGGAACTTTCTTCAGCTTTGCACAGCTCTTCCGTGAATCTGCTCAAGCTGCTCGAAAATTTGCTCCAGTGGGCAAGAGTTCAGCAGAACAATATCGAGTACAAGCCTGAAGCCATGGATTTAGCATATTTATTTGAACGGAATAAAGCTTTGTTTGCCCAGAATTCCGCCGGCAAGAATATTGAGGTGAGCCTGTTGCTAAAAAGCAAGGCAAAAGTATATGCAGATGGAAACATAGTTGACACTATCATTCGCAACCTGCTTTCCAACGCAATAAAATTCACGAGGCCCGGCGGCAGGGTTGAGCTTCGCGTAATCAATGATGATAACCCCGATAAGGTGAAAGTGGAAGTAGAAGACAGCGGCATCGGCATTGCTGAATCCATGCTGCCGCGTCTTTTCAAAATTGACGAGCTCCGCTCCACTCCCGGGACTGCGAATGAACGCGGCACCGGGCTGGGCCTTATCCTCTGCCGCGAGCTTATCGAAAAAATCGGCAGCACGATCAGCGTGAGGAGCAAGCTCGGCACAGGCACATGCTTCGCGTTTACGCTGGATAAGATTGCCGACTGAAGTGCACCGCGCGGCGCGGGCTTTTTCCCGTGGTTATCTCCGCGGAGGCGGAGATTCATAAGTACTTATAAAACAATAGATTCCCGCCTGCGCGGGAATGACGACAGGTAAGTTTTCGCCTGCGCGGGAATGACTTGTCACAAACAACATTTCATCATGTATTTGTAGGGCCACGGCGGGCCGTGGCCGCTGAAAGCCTGCGTGAAAACCGCAACGCCGGCTTTTTCCCGCCGTCATCTCCGCGGAGGCGGAGATCCATAAGTCTTTGTAATACAATAGATTCCCGCCTGCGCGGGAATGACTTGTCACAAACAACATTTCATCATGTATTTGTAGGGCCACGGCGGGCCGTGGCCG
>CAZIHB010000594.1:0-1535 GCA_964538535.1 uncultured Hyphomicrobiales bacterium
GCGCGGCCGTATGGCAGATTGTGACGATTGCGTTTGCATCTTTATTCTTCTGATAGAGCAGGTTCGCTATCGGCTTGCCCACGATGTTGCTGCGGCCCACCACAACGGCATGGCGTCCGCTTATATCAATCGAGCTTCTCTTCAGCATCTCCATTATGCCGGCGGGAGTGCAGGGAACGAATCCCGGCATTCCGGCAACGAGCCTGCCGACGTTTTCGGGGTGAAAGCCGTCAACGTCCTTGCTCGGCTTGATTGAAAGCAGCACCTTGTGCTCATTGATATGCTTCGGCAGGGGCAGCTGAACTAAAATGCCGTGCACAAGCGGATCTTCGTTCCACTCGTTAATTATCTCCAGCACCTGGCTTTCCTCGGCCGTTTCCGGCAGGCGCCTGACAATCGAATAGAAACCAAGTTTCTCACATGCTTTTTCCTTGCTCGCCACGTACATCTGCGAGGGCGAATCCTCGCCCACAAGCAGCAATGCAAGCCCCGGCCTGATGCCTTTCCGGCTGAACAAGCCTTCAGCTTTCACCTGCAGTTCAGCCATTATCTCAGCTGATATTGCCTTTCCGTCGATTATCTTAGCCATGTCTCACTCCTGCTTTTTTAAACATTTATTTTTGCAAAATTACGAAAAAAGGGAGACATTTCTGTCTCCCCTTTTCCTTAAGCTTTTAACATGTGTGGGTTACTACCTGATCAGGTATTGAACCCCGAATCCGAATATTCCCTGCTCGGCAAAGCTGTAGTCGGCATATAATGTAACCGGCCCGAATGATCTCGAGACACCGGCCGTGAACTTGACACTGCCGTCATCCAGCGATATGCTCGTGGTCTGGGGCTTTGTATCACCGGGATACTCTGGCGGATCCGGCGGTAGTGTTTTCTTCTGCCCGGGGTGGTCAGGGTCGTCAATTACTTTCAGCAGCCCGAGATGGCCCTGTGTTTCTATGGGAATATAGTATTTGAATTTTGACGTGATCTTAGTGTAGTCATAAGATAATCCTGCATACACTTCAAAGAGCCCCTTCACGCTTTTGCTCGCGTTTATATTCATGCTCAGCATCGTCGCGTCTGCCTTGAGGTTCGAATTTGTGTATCCGACCTGATTTTCCAGCCTTGTGCCCTGATAAACTCCCTGAATGGCAAGGTCGAACGGGAAATTTCGGAAATACTGCGATATGCTGTGCTTCAGCCCGAATCCCCAGAAGGTGAATTTGCCGATGTTCTTGCCCATGTCGATCGTGGGGACGAAGCGCACGAGCAGCTCGGTGCCCCAGAGCGATCCGATCTCGAATTGCGGCACGCCGGCAAGTATCGTATTTATATCTCCGCCGGCAGGCAGCGTGTAGAATGTCGGTATGGCGCCCACCGTTGCCAGAAGTGTATCTTGAACGCTTTTCGGAAGAAAGGGGTAGATGGGGTGATTTTTGACGAGCTCCTTCAGCACGTTGTTGTCCAGGTGCAGCTGAGTTGTGTCCTTGCCGAGCAGGGTCGATGCTTTGTTCGGCACGTTCAGCTTTTTCTGCTCCAAC
>CAZIHB010000595.1:0-1524 GCA_964538535.1 uncultured Hyphomicrobiales bacterium
TTTTATTTCCTGCGTCTGGTCCTGGTTGGGGGGCGGCTTCCTGAAAAGCTTTCTTCCGGGAGTGCTGCTCGAAACGTTAAGAGTGAGGGAATCGTTCTTCCAGGGTGTGTTTTTTATCACTTCATCCTTGGTAATCTTGATGTTCCTTGCCATGCTGCGGCGTGCACCGAACTGCTCGAGCTTCTGCCCGTTGCGGTAGAATGTAAGTGCACCCACGTTGCCGTGGCTGACGATAAAAAATTCCGCGGCTGACCAATTCTCTTCCATGCCGGGCTTCATCAGAGTTTCAACGTATTTCTTACCGTCAATCTCGATCCTTACCCACGCTGTGTCGCTGGCATGAGCAGTAAGCCGGATGCTGTCCTTCTTCTCGAAATAACCCAGCAGATTGTCGTTTTTGCTTTTCACTTCCACCGTATCTTTCTCAAGATCTCTGTTGCCGGAGCGGTCAAAGGAAATATCATTGAAAAATGTGAAATAGAGGGTAGCCACGACAGCTAAAAATATTGCAGAGTAAATGGCAATATTTACGACATTAATTTTTGGCGTCTGTTTCAAGCCCTTTTTCTTGAAAATCCGCTTGTAATCAGTTTGGGGTGCCGTTGTGATAATACTGTCGATAGCTCTCGGTTCGTCCGGAGCGGCTGGGGCAGGCTGCTTTACGGAACTGTGCGATTCGGGCACGGCATACTCTGCCGGAGCAGCCGAGGCAGTTTCGCCGCGGGAGGCTTTGCCGGCATCGGCCGGTTTTTCTTTGGGGACGGCAGGCTTGATTGCAGCCGGCTCAGGCCGGGATGGTTTTATGTCCTGGCTGCTTTCAGCTTCGCGTGGCGAAATGATCTGGGGAAATGCAGCCGCGATAAGCCTTGCAGTCTGGGACTCGGAGAATTCAAGAAACTCGGCATAAGTCTTGATGAAGGACTTCATGTAAACCGGCGGCATAATGCTCAGATCGCCCTTTTCGATAGCATTAAGCACAAATGGGCGGATTTTTGTCTGATTAGCCACATCATCTATAGAAAGATTTTTTTTCTTTCTTGCTTCAACAAGCATTTTGCCTACTTCTTCCATAACCCTTTTTTTTAAAATTTGCAATGATGCAAATTAATAAAAATTTTGTAGAATTGCGTTTTAATTAACTGTCTAATATTGCTATTCAAAAATAAATCTGATAACAAACAATTTGACGAAGATTCACAGCTGAAGAATACAAATAATATGCCAGTTTGGAAAGGAATAACCCGGGGTTTCGGGATGTGCTTCAAAAAAATTATTACGGCACTGGTCGTTTTCTCTTTTTCGTACACCATGCTTAGCGCGGAAGTCAGCAGAGATACGGTGCAGACGCACGCCATGGATGCCGCTCCTGATGATTCGGGCAAATATCTGAAAGACGAAGATTTCATGTATGCCAACACGCGCAGGTTCACGATAGACGGTTCGCGCCCCCTGAAGGAAACAGACGTGAAAGTGGTGCCGGCCATGCTCTATGGTGCCGCTTACACGGGCATCTTCGTGGTGCAG
>CAZIHB010000596.1:0-1517 GCA_964538535.1 uncultured Hyphomicrobiales bacterium
TCGGAGCTTGCCGAACAGCTGAACATGAGCGTCTCGGAAATCAGCGAAACCATCAAAATCAGCGGAAGGCACCTTTCGGTTGATGCGCCGTTCGTTCAAGGCGAAGACAACAGGCTGCTCGACGTGCTGCCGAATGAGCAGCAGCCACCGCCCGATTCGGAGCTGATACGTGAATCGCTGAGGGTGGAAGTGCAGCAAGTTCTCACAACTCTCTCCCAGAGAGAAGCTGAAGTGATAAGGCTTTATTTCGGGCTCGACGGGCAATGCCTGACGCTTGAAGAAATTGGCGAGAAATTCAACCTGACGCGCGAAAGGGTAAGGCAGATCAAAGAAAAAGCTATCAGAAGGCTTCGCCATGCATCCCGTTCGAAAGCACTCCGTGCTTACCTTGGATAGTGATGCAGTGCCGAAATTAGCAGAAAAAACACTTGTGAGTGATGCTCACAGGTGTTTTTTCGCATTTAATGATGATTATTGATTTTAATTTTCGGAAAAATGGTACTTAAATTCACGGTGCTTGGAAGCGGAACTTCCGGCGGGGTGCCGACAATCAGCTGCAACTGCCCGACCTGCACCTCAAGCGATCCAAGGGACAAGAGGTTAAGAAGCTCGCTGCTTATCCAATCAGAGACTACAAACGCGGTGATCGATACATCGGCAGATTTCAGGCAGCAAATGATCCGAGCCGGCGTGATGAAGCTCGATGGGGTTGCTTATACTCATCATCATTTCGATCATATCGGAGGATTCGACGACATAAGGGCGTTCAATTACACATCCGAGAAGCCCTTGCCAATCTACCTTTCCAGTCAGACCTTCAAAGAGCTCAGGCGTACTTTTATATACGCGTTTGAAGAACCGGTGCAAATCGGCGGAGGAGTGCCCCTGATTGAGACAAATATAATTGACGGCGAGAACGATTTCTCGATTGGAGATATTTCATTCAGCCCGCTTAAGATGAAACACGGGAAGCTCGATGTGCTTGGCTTTAAGATCGGCGGATTGGCATATTGCACTGACACAAATTACCTGCCCGAAGAAACAATAGACAAAATTAAGGGCGTTGACGCGCTCGTGATTGATGCATTGCGTTATCACAGGCATCCGACGCATTTCAATGTGCAGGATGCTCTCATGATGATTGAAAAGATTGAACCGCGAAAGGCATATTTAACCCATATTGCGCACCAGATCAAGCACAGCGAATGCGAGGGGAAGCTGCCCGAGGGTGTGGAACTGCTTTATGATGGCATGGAAATTGTTTTGGAAACTATTTATTATTAAGTTAGTGTTTTTGATTATCGAGTCTTGAAAATGGAAGATTATAAAGTTAAAATTGATGTTGAATATCTCGACAATTTGCACTGCAAGGTGATTCATGGCCTTTCAGGCCAAAGCTTTATGACTGATGCTCCGGTTGACAACCAGGGCAACGGGGAATTTTTCTCGCCGACGGACCTTGCCGTAGCCTCGATAGCCTCGTGCATATCAACTATCATGGGCATCGTCGCAAACAA
>CAZIHB010000597.1:0-1503 GCA_964538535.1 uncultured Hyphomicrobiales bacterium
AAAGGAAAGAAATACGTGTTCCTCGTCATGGGCAATAAATCAGCCGTTGACATGAACGTGCTGAAAGAGCTCGGCGACGTGGAGGAAGTGTCGCTCGAGCAGCTCTTCGGCTATTGATCCGCAGGGCCTGATCTGAATTCTCGCTGACGCGGGGCCGCCAATAGGGCGGCCCTGCCGCGTTTATGGAAAGATTTAGCATTTCTTTTTCACGGCAAATATCAATATATTATTGAATTATAATTGGCAAATAAGATTATCAGGGGAAAATTATGAACGAGTTGGCAAATTTAAACAGCGTCTCCGTCGTCCAGCAGAGGAACGTGACCGAAATAATCACAGGGATCGAGGCAAAGAACAGGTACGACGTGTTCTCGCCCGAGGGCGTCCTGCTCATGACGGCTCCCGAGGAGGGCCGCAATTTCCTGAAAAGGTTTTTCCTCGGCGCGGGCCGGCCATTCGGCATAACCGTCCTTGATCCGGAGGGCAGGAAGCTGATGTCGGTGCAAAGCCCGTTCAGGTTTTTCTTCCGCGAGTGCACCGTGACGGATCATAACGGTGCCGTCCTGGCAGTGGTGAAGCGCGGGCTCTCGCTCCTGCGGAAGCATTTCACAGCTTATGACGCCTCGGGCGTCGTGCTCTTCGATATGAGAACATCCATCGGCAGCCCGTGGTCATTCCGGGTGATAAAAAGCGGCCTGCACGCCGGAAACATCACCAAGAAATGGGCCGGATTCCTGAAAGAGGCTTTTTCCGATGCCGACAATTACCTCCTTGAGTTCAGCAATCAGTTAAGCCCCCGGGACAGGGCAGTTATGCTCGGGAGCGTCTTCCTGATCGATTTCACTTATTTCGAAAACCGCGACTGATTTGAATATTTGGCAATTCAGGCCATGCCGGCAATTTTTAAAGCCGTGTTAGCCCATTTTATCTTAATTTTGCTTTTTTACGATAGCAATTTATTATTATATATCATGGAGATAAGATGGGCTTCAAAAAAAGAACGGCAACCTGCGGGGAATTGCGTCCTGCCGACAGCGGCCGCGAAGTGACGCTTAACGGCTGGGTGGCCTCGAGAAGGGACCTGGGCGGATTGATTTTTATTGACCTCAGGGACAGGTACGGCATCACCCAGGTTGTAATTCACCCCGACAGGCGCCCCGACCTGGCCGAAAAAGCAAAGGACGTGCGCTCCGAATTCGTGCTGTGGGCCACGGGTAAAGTCCGCATGAGGGAGAATCCCAATCCGAACATGCCCACCGGGCTGATTGAAATAGAAACCGAAGATTTTGATATAATCAACCGCTCCGAGCTTCCTCCATTCGATGTGGCTGACGACATCGAGACAGGCGAGGAAACAAGGCTGAAATACCGCTTCCTGGACCTGAGGCGCCCGCGAATGCAGAATTACTTTCTCGTCCGCAACAAGCTTTACGGCGTGATGCTCAAATTCTTCGCCGAGAATGATTTCATCGAGATTGAGACGCCCGTGCTGATGAAATCGAC